>JAVVRS010000132.1:1331-4654 GCA_036654595.1 Oscillospiraceae bacterium
GGGCTGTAAATGTGCCGTTAAACACAGCGGCTATACCCGGACTTGCAGTAGCGGCAGCTTGTTTCATTGGAATTGTTGTACCACCAACAACAGCGGAGATTTTAGCACCTGACGGAGCAGTACAACGCAAGGTATAGCTTGCACCCGGACGTATAATATCATCAACAGAGGGACGTTGACTTGAAATACGGGTAGCAACCGGTACAGGCAACTGTGAAGAAGAAGATACACGTTTAATATTAACGGTTTTACTGCTGCCGCTTTGTGTAAAAGTACACGAATTAACGCCGACGGCAAGTGCTACATTTACACCGAAGCTACCATAAATACCACGGTCGGTAATTTCTTGCCCATTCATATAGAGCTTATCCTTTGGATTTGATGAGCCTGTAATGTAATATGAAGTTGCGGTTGTGGTATAATTATTTACCGGACTGCCAATATTGAGTTTGTTTGAAACATGAATATTGACGCCTGTATTAACAATTGTATCATAATCATCATATGATGCGGCGTATGCTTGCACAGCGGGTACAAAGCACATACTTAAAACAAGCATAACGGAAACCGCTGATTTTATTATGTTTTTCATTAAAGAGCCTCCTATAAATTATATTAGGTTTATTTTATCACAGAATTGTGAAAAAACAAGGATACATAGCAGAAAAGTGAAAAAAAACAGTAAAAAACGCAAAATATATTTGTATTGTTATACCAAAAAAACCATTCAAAGCAAAGTTTAATATTATATGTAAAAATTGCCCTAATATTACAAATAATCATCAAAATAATAAAGAGATAAAAGATTTTTGTAAATAACCAACAAATGAATATTGTTACGATATTATAAATTATTATTTTTACCTGTTTCAAATTGTATTCTTTTGTGTTATAATAACTAATGTTGGCATAGAGTCATACATGTACTAATTAGCAAACAAGGACATATTTTGCCCTTGTTTTTATTTTGCGAAACTAAAAGCAGCCATATTATTTATTTTACGGCTGCTGAATTTGATGGAATTTCGGTTTGCTTTTTGCAGAGAAATTAAACTGACTTACTTGCGTTGAGTTTTATAATACCGCTTTGTTTTTAAAAAATCAATCGGTATAAAACGAAACATTTGATTGTTATAGGTTTTGCATTTGTGTGTGTAGGTACTCTGAATTATGAATTTTAATTTAAAAAGAAAGAGTGAAAATTTGAACGAAGTTTTATTTGACAGCTTGGAGCTGTCACCGGAAATACAAAAAGCTGTGGCTGAAATGGGCTACACACACGCAACTGAAATACAGGCAGGTTCTATACCTTTAATCCGTGCAGGATATGATGTGCTCGGACGCTCAGGTACAGGTACAGGCAAGACAGCAGCATTTGCAATACCCGCAATTGAAGGTTTACAAGGCAGTCTTAATAAGGTTCAGGTTCTTATCCTGTCACCTACAAGAGAACTTGCAATGCAAATCACAGATGAATTCCGTAAATTCTCTAAATATAAACCTATCGCTAAGGTTGCAGCAGTATATGGCGGTCAATCTATGGAACGTCAAATAATGCAGCTGCGTACTGCAAATATTGTTGTAGGTACACCCGGTCGTATTATGGACCATATGCGTCGCCGCACATTAAAGCTTGACCATTTAAAAATGGTAATCCTTGATGAAGCTGATGAAATGTTAAACATGGGTTTCCTTGAAGATATTCAAACTATCTTAATGGAAGTACCGGAAGAACGTCAAACATTGTTATTCTCTGCAACAATTCCGCCTGCAATCCAAAAGATTGCAAGAGATTTCCAAAAAGACCCTAAAATAGTTGAGGTTAACAATGGTCAAAGAACCGTTGATAGCATTGAACAATATTTCTTCCAAGTACCACAAGCACGCAAAAATGATATGATTAATTTGCTGTTGCAATATTACAATCCAAAGCGTTCTGTAGTATTTTGTAATACCAAAAGAATGGTTGATGAGCTTGTTGTATTCTTAAATCACAGCGGTTTCAGAAGCATTGGTTTGCATGGAGATATGAAGCAAAATGTAAGAACTCAGGTTATGAATGATTTCAAAGCCGGAAGAATACAAATTCTTGTTGCAACAGATGTTTGTGCAAGAGGTATTGATGTTGAAGATATTGATGCTGTATTTAACTATGATATTCCACAGGAATTTGAATATTATATTCACCGTATCGGAAGAACAGGACGTGCCGGTAAAACAGGTAAATCTTATACACTTGCTTGCAATGGTAAACAGGTTCGTACAGTTAAAGATATTCAGCGTTATGTAGGTGCTGATATTACTCAACTGCCAATACCGTCATCAAAGGATATTGTTCAGCATAAACAAGAAAAATTTATGGAAACGATTAAAGAAGCTGTTGATGCTCATAACTACAGCGATTGGGAATATCTTGTTGAACGTATGGTTTCGGAAGAATATGATTTAAAAGATATTGCTTGTGCAGCAATAAGCATAGTTGCAGGTAAAGAACTGAAAAAAGTTCCGGATATTAAACCTATGATTACTGCTCGTCCCGAAGCTGACAGAAGCTCTGCAGTAGGCAGAGGAACCAGAGTAAATCTCAGAGTAAGCCTTGGCAGAAACCAACAGGTTGCACCGAACCATATTGTCGGAGCTATTGTTGAAGAAACAGGCTTGCCTGCAAAAGCAATCGGTAAAATTAACATTTATAATGATTATACTGATGTTGATATGCTTGAAGATGATGCACATACTGTTATGGAATTTATGGCAGGCAGTCGTATCAGAAATAAGAATGTTGATTTTACAATTACTGCAAACCCTGTTGCTGCATCTACGTCAAGAGCACCGAGAAGCAGCAATTATGGTTCTTTTGCACCGAGAGATAGACGTCCATCCTCTACAGGCGGTCGTCCTCCACGCAAAACTTATGGTGCTTCAGCTCCTGTTGAAGGCGGCGAAAAGCGTCCATTTACAAAACGTAAAACAACTCCCCGAGGCTAAGATAAAGCCGCAAAACACCTCGGGCGGCACAACAGGGCAACGCAGTTGCCCTGTTGGTGCTTTGCACCAACATAACGACTGCACGAAGTGCCGTCGTTATGTTGTGCCGCCCGAGGTGTAATGATAGCAGTAAGCTTATAAAAAGAGAGCAGACCTAAATTTTTGAGGGTCTGTTCTTTTTTTTGACAAGTTGTATTTTACAGCCTTAATATTGACAATATGGGTGCGAAGTGTTAAACTGACAGTAAAATAATAATTGAACAGGGGAGCTTGTAAGGCAGGCTGAGAGGAAGTTATCAACTTCGACCCTTAAACCTGATTTGGGTAATGCCAAC
>JAVVRS010000133.1:0-4633 GCA_036654595.1 Oscillospiraceae bacterium
GGGCGACCTTGCCGCCACCTAAAAAAACAATGTTTTTTTCGGTGGCAGGGCGGTGCTTCGCACCGCCCCGTGACACACCCACGCTTTGCGTGGGTGTGTCACGCATGGTCGCCCAATGGCTTCACGCTCAAGCTTATTCTTCCGACGGAGCCGAAATTTTACCGGTCAATGCACTTGCAGCAGCCACTGCAGGGCTTGCAAGATAAATTTCAGAGGTTATATGACCCATTCGTCCCACAAAATTACGATTAGTTGTAGCTACACAGCGTTCACCGTCTGCTAAAATACCCATGTAGCCGCCAAGACATGGACCACAGGTAGGTGTAGATACAACACAGCCTGCATCAATAAAAGTTTCAATGTAACCAAGTTTTATACATTCTTTGTAGATGGTTTGTGTTGCAGGTATAATTATAGCTCTTATATTGGGAGCAATATGTTTGCCTGCAAATATTTTTGCCGCCGTTGCCATATCACTGAGTCTGCCATTTGTACATGAGCCTATTACAACTTGGTCTATTGCAATATCTTCTATTTCATCTACCGTTTTAGTATTTTCAGGTAGATGTGGAAACGCCACTGTTGGTTTAATACTGCTTAAATCAATATCAATTACACGTTCATATTGTGCATCTTCATCTGCCGCAAAAACCTTATATGGACGTTTTACTCTGCCATCTACATAGGCTAAAGTAATTTCATCTACTGCAAAGATACCATTTTTTGCACCTGCTTCAATAGCCATGTTTGCCATACACAATCTGTCATCAATCGTAAGATTTTTTAAACCTGTTCCGCTAAATTCCATAGATTTATATAAAGCACCATCAACACCAATCATTCCGATTATATGCAGTATTACATCTTTACCACTTACCCATTTATTCAGTTTACCTGTTATGTTAAATTTAATTGCCGACGGTACTTTAAACCATGCTTCACCTTTTGCCATACCTGCTGCCATATCAGTACTGCCGACACCTGTAGAAAATGCTCCCAATGCACCATATGTGCAGGTATGGGAGTCTGCACCTATAATACAATCACCCGGTGCTACAATTCCTTTTTCGGGCAGTAATGCGTGTTCTATTCCCATATCTCCGACATCATAGTAATTTTCTATACCAAACGTCTTTGCAAAGGTTCTGCATTGTTTACATTGTTGTGCCGCTTTAATATCTTTATTAGGTGCAAAATGGTCCATTACAAGTGATATTTTACTTTTATCAAAAACGTCGGTAAACCCTGCTTTGGTAAACTCATTTATTGCTACAGGTGAAGTTATATCATTGCCCAAAACCATATCCAGTTTAGCATTTATAAGCTGTCCTGCCACAACATTTTCAAGTCCTGCATGAGCCGCAAGAATTTTTTGTGTCATTGTCATTGCCATTACCGCATACCCTCCATATCTATTTTATTTGCCTCTAAATTTTATTTATTCTGTTGATTGCACTTACCAATCCGTTTACCGAAGCTGCCATAATATCATCATGTACGCCTGCACCCCAAACAACTCTGCCTGACGGAGTTGTTATGCCAACATATGCCAATGCTTTTGAACTTGAACCTTGTTCCATTGCGTGTTCTTTGTAAGTAGTAATAGTATATTCTAAACCAAGGTTCTTTTTTAGTGCATTACTAACTGCATCAAGATGACCGTTGCCTGTACCTGTAAATTCTTTTGCAACACCATTCACCATAACGGTAAGTGTTGTAAATATACCGTTCTTTTGTACAAAATGTGCTTCTATAACATCTATCGGTGTGAAATAATTGAGATAATCTCTTTGGAATATATCCATAATATCTGCATGAACCAATTCTTTATGTTCATGGTCTGAAACACGCTTAACTGCATAACCAAAATCTTCACGCATTTTAGGTGGCATATCAAATCCGTAATAATGTTCCATAATGTAGCCAATGCCGCCCTTGCCCGACTGACTGTTAATTCTAATGACATCGGTTTCATATTCTCTGCCAACATCTTTCGGGTCAATTGGCAGATATGGTACAGTCCAATGCTTGCAATCCATATCTTCACGCCATTTCATACCTTTTGCAATAGCATCTTGATGTGAACCTGAAAATGCCGCAAATACTAATGAACCACTATATGGCTGACGTTCATAAACGTGCATACGAGTTGCGGTTTCATATGCTTCAACCACTTCGGTAATGTTTGAAAAATCAAGTTCAGGGTCTACCCCATGTGTATACATATTCATAGCAAGTGTAATTATATCCACATTACCTGTTCTTTCACCATTGCCAAACAATGTACCTTCAACTCGGTCGCCACCTGCAAGTATTGCCATTTCAGTATCTGCAACAGCACAGCCTCGGTCATTATGCGGGTGAATTGAAACTATTACATTTTCACGATACTTTAAATTATCACTCATATATTCTATTTGATTTGCATAAATATGCGGCATTGAATGTGCAACCGTTACAGGAAGATTGATAATTACTTTTCTATCCGCAGTCGGTTTCCAAATATCCAACACTCTGTTGCATATCTCAAGTGAAAATTCAGGTTCAGTTCCGGTAAAGCTTTCCGGTGAATATTCAAATCTGATTTCAGATGCAGGGTCTGCTTCTTTTATACATTCAAGAAAATATCTTGCACCACTTTCGGCAATCTCAATAACTTCTTCCTTTGACTTTTTAAATACCTGTTCACGCTGTGCTACCGAGGTTGAATTGTACAGATGAACAATTGCTTTCTTAACGCCTTTTAACGAATCAAATGTTTTCTTAATTATATGTTCTCTCGATTGGGTAAGCACTTGAACCGTTACATCATCAGGTATTAAATCTTGTTCAATAAGTGCTCTCAAAAAATTATATTCTGTTTCTGATGCCGCAGGAAAACCTACTTCTATTTCTTTAAAGCCAACCTTTACAAGCAGCTTGAAAAACTCTATCTTTTCATCTAAGCTCATAGGTATAATAAGTGATTGATTACCATCTCTTAAATCCACACTACACCAAATAGGTGCCTTTTCTATATGGTCTTTAGTTGCCCATTTCATTGTTGGGTTTGCTACAGGAAAATAGTTAACAGTATATTTTTCAAAATTCTTCATTGTATAAGCTCCATTTCTTTAAAGTTTAAATATAAAATAGCAATAAAAAAAGCCCATCATCTCTATTACTAAGAGACGAAGGCTTAACGCTTCCGTGGTACCACTCTGATTGACATAACGGTGCTTCCGCCATATCCACTCTAAACATCGGTCATATTGTGACGAATGTTCCCTCATTTATAACGGTGAGGATTTCCGGTCAAGCCTAATTGCATAAAAGCTTTCAGCAGACTGCTCAAGGGTGAGTTGATAAATTCTTGGTACTGTTTTTCACCAAACAACAGCTCTCTGTAACGTAAGATTATTTATCTATTCCCTATCAAGGCATTTAAATATTTATATAGTTCTTTCTAAGAATACTGTAAAATATAGCTTCTGTCAATAACTTTAAGCAACAATTTATTACCTTTGTAACTTTTGTTGCTTTTGTTCGTTTTGCAACACATTGATTTTTACAATATTTACAGCTAAAAACAACAGGGTTAACGATATAAAACCAACTGTGTTGATTAATCCTTTGGTCGGTTCGACGCATGGGGCGGCACAATGCGGTCCACGACCGCTCCGGCGGCTCCGCCGCCGAACGGGAAAACCGCAGGTTTTCCCGTTATTGTGCCGCCCCATGCACAGAACCTGTTCAAATAATCAACACTTGTGGTATATAACCGCAAACCCTGTACCTATTAATTTCTTTTACTTTTTCCGAGATAAGCAGCTTTTACAGCTTCATTTTCCAAAAGCTCTTTACCTGTACCGGACAAGGTAATATTACCTGTTTCAAGAACATAACCCATATTTGCACATTTTAATGCTTGGTTAGCGTTCTGTTCAATCAACAAAATAGTTACACCTTGCTTGTTGATTTCTTTAATAATATCAAATATTCCTTGAACAACAAGAGGTGCAAGTCCCAATGACGGTTCGTCCATCATCAAAAGTTTAGGTTTACACATCAATGCACGACCTACTGCAAGCATCTGTTGTTCCCCACCGGAAAGCGTACCTGCAAACTGCCATGAACGCTCTTTAAGTCTTGGGAAAAGGTCATAAATCCAATTAAGATCCTCAGTAAGGTCATCATTACGCATATATGCACCGATTTTAAGGTTCTCCAAAACGGTAAGGTTTGGGAATACACGTCGTCCTTCCGGAACCAATGTAACACCTTTTCAACAATTATATTTGATGCCATACCTATAATTTCTTGACCTTTAAATGTAATAGAACCACTTTTAGGTTTAACAAGTCCTACAACCGAACGTAAAATTGTACTTTTACCTGCACCGTTAGCACCAATAAGTGTAACAATTTCGCCTTCGGGAACATCAAAGCTAACACCTTTAACAGCCTGTATACCGCCATAAGACACTTGAAGATTTTCTAATTTAAGCATTTTCCGGCACCCCCAAATAAGCTTCGATTACTCTCTGATTGTTTTGTATCTCATCAGGTGTACCTGCCGCAATAAGTTGGCCAAAATCCAAAACATAAATTCTGTCTGAAATCTCCATTACCAAATCCATATGATGTTCAACCAT
>JAVVRS010000134.1:0-4612 GCA_036654595.1 Oscillospiraceae bacterium
AATTGTGGGAGATAGTTTAACCTCAGATATGAGAGGCGGAAATGCTATTGGAATTGATACCTGTTGGTATAATCCAAATGGGCTTCAAAATACAATGGGTTGTAAAATTAATTATGATATAAGAAGTTTAAGTCAAATACCCGCAATTGTGGGTTAGTGAGGTGCATACATGAAGCAGTTTGCAGGGTTGCTAAATGAACTTAATGAATTTAATCAGCTTAAACAAGCTATAAAAAATAAAGCAACTCCTATTTCGGCAACAGGTCTTTCTCCAATTCACCGAACAATGCTTGTGTTTGCGTTGGCACAGCAAGCTGCAGAGCCGGTGCTTTTGATTACACCCGATGAAGCGTCGGCAGTAAAAACCTGCGGAGATTTAAAGACGTTGCTGGGTGAAGATGATGTAGTTTATTTCCCGTCCAGAGAATATCTTTTCAGAGAGATGCAGGGAGCTTCGGGAGAATTTGAACATCAGCGTTTAGCAGTGCTTGAACGCTTGATGAAAAATTCCGTAAAAGCGGTTGTAGCGTCGGTTGAGAGCGTGTGTCAATATACTGTGCCACCCTCACGGCTTAAAAAGTCGGTGCTTAATCTTAAACCGCTGCAAACGCATAAGATTGAAGATATTACAAAGTTTTTATCCGATATGGGATATCAGCGGCGTGAACAGGTGGACGGTATCTGTCAGTTTGCACTCAGAGGCGGAATTTTAGATTTCTTTCCGCCTCATCTTGTTGACCCTGTGCGTATAGAATTTTGGGGTGACGAGATAGACACAATGGCAACTTTTAAGATAGAAACACAGCGTAGAGTGGATAATATTGAAGAAGTTGTACTTACCCCCGCAAGAGAGGTGCTTGCACCTGTTGATGAGATAATAAAGCTTTTGCAAGAACAATTAACAACACTGAAAGGTAAAAGTTCTGTAGCGGCGAAAGAACATATAGCTAAAGAGATTGATATGTTGGAAAGCGGAGTACAAATGTTAAGCTATGATAGATTTTTGCCGCTTATCTATCCTGAATTTGCAACGGTATTGGATTATTTTTCAGGCAGTATTGTAGCAATGAGTGATCAGGCGGCAATAAAAGAAAACTACAGGGCACTTAGTACACAGCATTTTGCCGACGTAAAAATTATGCTTGAAGAAGGTTTGTTATGGAACGGCTGCAATCAATTTTATGATGACCTTACAGCTGTATTGCAAAAAGCCTGTAAGCAAAAGCTAATACTTTTAGATAGCTTTGCACGCACAGCCTTTGATATTCCAATTCGTTCACTTATAGAATTTCGTGCAATACAGCTTGCTGCATGGAGCGGTGAATATTCAGTGCTGCATGAAGAGATAGCCGATTATGTGGCACAGAAATACTGTTGCGTGGTGTTTGCCGGTACAGAACGTACCGCACAGGCATTGACGGGAGATTTGCAAAAAGATGGTATTTCGGTGGATTTTGTAGCGGACGTACCAAAGCTTATAGGCGGCAAAGTGTTTGTGGTTGAGGGCAGTATTACCGCCGGCTTTGATTTCCCCGATATTAATTTAATGGTACTCAGTCATGGTACTGCTGTGCTTAAAGCTAAAGCAAAGACAGCTAAAAAAAGTGGGCTTAAAAACATATCAGACCTTACCGTCGGGGATTATGTTGTACACATATCTCATGGTATAGGTGTTTTTGAGGGAATAGTTAAGCGTGAAATACATGGTGTAACAAAAGATTATATTAAAATACGCTATGCCGGCACCGATATGCTGTTTGTACCGGTAACACAGCTTGATTTGGTAAGTAAATATATTGGCGGCAGAGAAGAAGTTACCGTAAAATTAAGCAAACTAAATTCCGCAGAATGGGGTAAAACCCGTCAGCGTGTGCGTAAAGCCGTAGCGGAAATGGCAGATGAATTGGTTAAGCTGTATGCCGCCAGAATGGAAAGTAAAGGCTATCAGTTCGGTGAGGATACCGATTGGCAGAATGATTTTGAACGCCGTTTTCCATATCGTGAAACAGATGACCAGTTAAGATGTATTGATGAAATGAAGAAAGATATGCAGTCTACCGTACCGATGGACAGATTGCTATGCGGAGATGTGGGCTTCGGTAAAACCGAGGTAGCAATTCGAGGAGCTTTCAAATGTGTGTTAGAGGGCAAACAATGTGCGGTGCTTGTACCTACAACAATACTTGCATGGCAGCATTATCAAACATTTCGTAAAAGAATGGAAGGTTTTCCTGTAAAAATTGAATTGCTCTCACGTTTCAGGACACCTAAACAACAGGAACAAATTTTAAAAGAACTCAAGCGTGGCGAAATTGATATAATAATAGGTACACATCGTTTGGTACAAAAAGATGTAATCTTTAAAGATTTAGGGCTTTGTATTATAGATGAAGAACAGCGTTTCGGGGTGGCACATAAAGAACGCTTTAAAGAACTTCGCAACAATGTTGATGTGCTTACCCTTTCGGCAACACCGATACCGAGAACACTAAACATGGCAATGAGCGGTATACGGGATATGTCGGTAATTGAGGAAGCACCACAAGACAGAATACCGGTACAGACCTATGTAATGGAGCATGATTGGGGAGTAATTCGTCAGGCAATTACAAAAGAATTGCGTCGTGGCGGACAGGTATTTTACCTGCATAATCGAGTTGATACAATTGACCGCTGTGCTTTGACCTTACAGGAACTTGTACCCGATGCAAGAATTGTGGTGGCACACGGTAAAATGGGTGAAGAAGCACTCTCACGAGTGTGGAAACAGCTGGTTGACAATGAGATTGATATTTTGGTATGTACTACCATTATAGAAACAGGTGTTGATGTATCCAACTGTAATACTTTAATAATCGAAGATGCGGACAGATTGGGACTAAGTCAGCTTTATCAAATCAGAGGGCGTGTAGGGCGTTCCAGCCGCAGAGCATATGCTTATATGACGGTAACACCGGGTAAAGCACTTACAGATGTTGCTTCAAAGCGGCTCAGTGCCATTAAAGAGTTTACCACCTTCGGTTCGGGGCTTGGCATTGCAATGCGTGACTTGGAGATTAGAGGTTCAGGCAGTATTTTGGGAGCACAGCAGCATGGACATATGGAAGCTGTAGGATATGAAATGTATCTGAAAATGCTCTCTGATGCAGTAGCGGTAAGTAAAGGTGAAACACCAAAAGGCGGCGTTGAGGAATGTCTGATTGATATACCGATAGAAGCACATATACCCGAATATTATATTTCGGGATTAAGCCAAAGAATTGATATTTATAAAAAGATTGCCTCAATACAAAACAGTGATGATGCAAGCGATTTGATTGATGAATTGGTAGACCGTTTCGGTGAGCCGCCAAAAGCGGTTGAGGGATTGGTAGAAGTTTCGTTAATGCGTAATACCGCATCACAGCTTGGATTTAAAGAAATAACTCAAAAAGATAATCTTATAAGTATGGTCCCCGAAAATTTTGATATGCAAAAAGTAAGTGTAATTGCGGCTTGTCCGGAATTAAAAGGCAGAGTTCGTGTCAATGCAGGAAGTCAGCCATATATTGCGGTTAAAATGCGTCCGGGTGAACAAAGCCTTGATATAATGTCAATGGCACTGCGAGCAATGCAGAAAGCAATGGATAATAAAAATAATGTTCAGTGTTAATTAACAATTTTATATGGACATAAAAGCTATGTTTGTGTATACTTATAAAGTATTAATATGGTTTATAATGGCAATTGTTGCCACAACTATTAAGTTTTATGCCGATAAAGCGGCGGAATGGAGTTTAAACAATGAAAAAAATCATAGCAGTAATGCTGTCCGGAGTAATGCTCTTGACAATGGCAGCGTGTACCACTACCACTTGGGTCGCAAAGAGTAAAGATGTAACATATCCGGCAGGCGTATATTTAATTCAAGTGCTTAACAAAGCCAACGAAGCCGCAACAATGGTGCCTGATAAACAAAAATCACCGTTTACACAAGATGTTGAAGGTATGCCTGCGGCTGTATGGGTTGATGCACAAGCTAAAGACGGACTTCTTAAACTGATTGCGGTTCGTAACAAATTTGCAGAACTCGGCCTTGAAATTACACCTGAAGACCAACAAAATATTGATATGATGACACAAATTTATTGGGCATATTATGGAGAAAGCTATACCAATAGCGGTATTGCTCAAACCAGCCTTGTAATGTCAAATGAAACTGAACAGATGAACCAAAAGATTTTTGATTCTATCTATGGTGAAGGCGGTACAAAAGAAATTCCTAAAGATGAACTCAAAAAGTTCTATGATGAAAACTTTATTTCAATTTCAAGTTATGAGATACCATTGCAAAAAGCAGAGGGTGATAAAACAGTACCTGATGAACAAGCTAAAGCTCTTGCAGAAGATGCTTTAAAACGTATTCAAGACGGTGAAGATTTTTATAAGGTTGTAGCTGAACTTGAAACAAAGCTTGCTAAAGATGATAAAGATAAGCATGAGCATAAAGAAGGCGGCAGAGAACATGACAGCCTTATTGATTTAACCTTGACAGGTGCAGATGCTAAAATGCCTAAAGCTATTGTTGATGAAGTTAAAGCAGCAGAAATCGGTGGTATTGTAAAACAAGAAA
>JAVVRS010000135.1:0-4601 GCA_036654595.1 Oscillospiraceae bacterium
ATGGTGGGCTTATTTTATACCTAAGAAATTATACTTGGTTATCTTGATGGCAGTCAATAAGCTCCGAAAATACATTACCGCCTACAAACTCCATCAATCTCCGCAGCCCCCTCGGGGCGGCACAATCAAGCGTGAGCCTCCCCACCGTCTAGGTTGGGGAGGCTCACGCTTGAGGCGGCTAAAGCCGCCTGCGGCACGAAGTGCCGCATTGTGCCGCCCCGATGGGGGAACTATGCCGGTATTAAGATTCTACCGTTCGTACAATGCCAATATTGCTTTTTGCAGTTATAAATGTTACTGTTGGGATTTCTTTCTCTAAGAGTTGACACAATGGAGGAAGAACTACCGTTTCGGTTTCAAAATGTCCTGCATCAATTAAAGTTAATCCTGCTTCGGCAGCAGCTAAAAACACATCATGTTTAATATCACCTGTAACATATGCCTGAACATCTGATTGAAGTACCAATGGTAACAATGAACCACCACTTCCGCCACATACAGCTACACGATATATTTCATTTGCACCTACAGTATAACGAATACCACTGCAACTTAACAAATCATCAACACGATGAGCAAATTCATCAGCACCCAAAGGTTCAGGCAGAATACCTATTCTACCCATAGCATATAAATTATCTTCATCGCTTGACTGAATTTCCAAAGGTACAATTTGTTCTAAGCCTATCATGCGAGCAAGATATTCACTTACCCCTACAGGTGAAACATCAAGGTTGGTATGAGCACAAATTACCGAGATATTATGTTGAATTGCTTTGTAAACAATGCTGTCGGCTAAGACTTTTTTAATTGGATTAAATATTATTGGGTGATGAGTAATTACAAGTTCTGCACCAATAGCTATAGCTTCATTAAGCACCGCCAAAGTAAGGTCAAGGGCAATAATTGCTTTAGTAACTTCAGTTTCGGGATTACCTACAAGCAATCCCGAATTATCATAATCCAATTGAGTGTCAAATGGAGCAAAATCGTCAATAGTTTCCACTATTTGCCAAACTTTCATGCTTTCGCCTCCAATAAATGTTGTAATTCAGTTACAAGTTGTTGCTTTTCGTTTATTAATAAAATATTAGGTGTATTTGCATTTTGCAGTCCAATAAGTTTATATTTTTCTTTTTGATACAATTTTTTAAGATAAATATATGAATCTAAAAGATTACTCTTTGGCAATTCACCTACTAAAGCATAAAGCTGTGTACATTCTTTTATTATACCACTGTAATGTACACTCATTACAGAATAAGTATATTTACCTGCGGTAACACCATCTTCTTTATCAATTTCAAAACCATGTGTCAACAGATATCTGCGTAATGGTTCAGGTCTTGTCATTGGTTGTAATACAAAATTAAATTTAGTGTTTTGTACAAATATTGCAGCATCTAAAATATCAGCGATTAATTCTCCGCCCATACCTGCAATTATTATATCATCAATTGCTTTATCATAAAGTTCTGTCAAACCATCAGAGAGCAATGTTTGTATTTTATCACTAAGACAATATTTTACTATCAATGCTTTAGCTTTTTGTAATGGGTCGGTATTTATATCACACGCATAACCACCATTAGATTTACCACTTGCTACAAGATATACCGGTAAATAACCATGGTCGGTGCCAATGTCGGCAAAATTTGTATTTTGACGTACCGATTTCGCAATTAATGTAAGCCTTGCATCTAACAAAGGCAATGGTGGCATAAAAATACCGTCCTTTCGGATATGATAAGATTTTACTGCTATCGCCCCCTCGGGGCGGCACAATGCGGCACTTCGTGCCGCAGGCGGCGGCTGAGCCGCCGCCACGGGAGGGCAACCTGCGGTTGCCCTCCCGTATTGTGCCGCCCCGTCGGTTTGCTCAAGGTAACGACACACTACAATGCAATAAACCCAACTTTTTTGTATGCTTTGTCAACAGTGCGTTGAGAAAGTCTAAGTGCCTTTTGTGCGCCTTCGGTGTAGCAAGCTTTAAGATAATCTTTATCCTGCATATATTGCTTAAAATTATCACGAACAGGTGCAAGATGATTTGCAACAGCTTCACCTACAGCAGTTTTAAAATCACCATAACCTTTACCGTAAAATTCATCTGTAATTTGTTCAAAGGTATTACCTGTAACAGCACGATAGATGGACATTAAATTATTAATTCCATCTTTGCCATCAGCATAATGTACCGATGCTTCACTGTCTGTGACAGCACTGCGGAATTTTTTAATAATAGTATCCGGTTCATCTAAAATTGAGATAAAGGCTTTAATATTATCATCTGATTTACTCATTTTTTTGGTAGGTTCTTGTAACGACATTATCTTTGCGGTTTCTTTGGGAATATATGGTTCAGGCACTTTAAAAGTATTGCCATAGGTAGTATTAAACCGTTCGGCAATATCTCTTGCAAGCTCTAAATGTTGCTTTTGGTCAATACCTACAGGAACAAGGTCAGTTTGATATAATAAAATATCTGCTGCCATAAGTACAGGGTAATCAAACAAACCGGCATTAATATCATCTGGGTGTTTTGCAGATTTATCTTTAAATTGTGTCATGCGTGAAAGTTGACCAAAGCTTGTATTACAATTTAAAATCCAAGTTAATTCTGCATGAGTTTTAACATGACTTTGAATAAATGCAGTACTTTTTTTAGGGTCAACGCCACAAGCAAGCATTAAAGCATATGCTTCCAAGGTACGTTCACGAAATTTTACAGGGTCTTGTTTTACGGTAATTGCGTGCATATCAACAATACAATAGGTACAGTTATATTCATCTTGAAGTTGTGCCCAATTTTTAATTGCACCAAGATAATTACCGAGAGTAAATATACCTGTAGGTTGTATGCCCGAAAAAACGACCTTCTTTTTTATGGGTGCAGTACTGTTTTCCATTATACCTTAACCTCCCAGTTTATTTATACCTATTTTAATACGACGGACAGTTTCAGCTTTACCTAAAATTTCCGCAAGCTCGGTTGCCCCACCCGGTGACGTTTCTTTGCCGCTTACAGCCACTCTGAATGGCCACAGTAAATAACCATTCTTAACACTGTTTTTCGCTGCAAGGTCAATTACAGCGGCATACAAGCTATCATTACTGTAATCGTCTTGTGCTTCCAGCATTGGCAGTAACATTGCAAGTGCTTCTTTTGCAGTTTCGGGGTTGGTTTTCATTTTTTTGTTTTGATGCAATATAATATCATAATCCGGTAAAGTATCAATAAAATCAAGTTGTGAGGGAATATCACTTAAAACCAAACAACGCTTTTGCATAAGATTACTGATTAAATGAGTATTTACAGCTTCATTTTTAACTGCTGTTTTAATCCATGGCAAAGCTTTTAAATGAAATTCATCAGGTGTTAAAGCTTTAATATATTCACCGTTAATATAATTAAGTTTTACGGTATCAAAAATTGCAGGTGCTTTTGCAATACCTGAAATATTAAATTCTTTTACCATTTCTTCAAGTGAAAATATTTCCTGTTCACCTTTTGGTGCCCAGCCAAGCAATGCAATATAATTTAAAATAGCTTCTTTTAAATAGCCTTTTGCAAGTAAATCTTCAAATGAAGCATCACCGTTACGTTTTGACAGTTTATGTGTAGCATCTTTCATAACAGGTGCACAATGTATATATTTAGGAACCTCCCAACCAAACGCATGATATAATAAATCATACTTTGGTGCAGAGCTTAAATATTCATTACCACGCACAACATGAGTTATACCCATAGTATGGTCATCTATTACATTTGCAAAATTATAGGTTGGCATACCATCACGTTTAATTAAAACCTGTTCATCAAGCTCTGCATTATCAACGGTAATATCTCCGAAAATTTCATCATGAAATGTTGTTGTACCGGGTGTGGGTATTTTTTGACGAATTACATAAGGAATCTTTGAAGCAAGCTTAGCCGCTATTTCTTCTTTAGATAATCTTGAACAACGACCATCATATTTTTTAATAGTAACTTCTTCATTTATTTGTTGAACTTCTTCATCGGTTTTATCACAAAAACAATAATATGCAGCACCTTTTGATATAAGTTCTTTTGCATATTCAAGATACATACCGCTTTTCATACGTTCACTTTGAACATATGGTCCTACCGGACCTCCAACATCTGGGCCTTCGTCCCAAATCAGACCTGTTTCACGCAAGGTATTATAGATAATATCTACTGCACCTTCTACCTGACGTACTTGGTCTGTATCTTCTATTCTAAGCATAAATATGCCACCATTGGATTTTGCAATCAGATATGCGTACAAAGCGGTACGCAGATTACCAACGTGCATATAACCTGTTGGACTTGGTGCAAAACGAGTACGAACAATTTTTTCCATTATAATTCCCTTTCTTGGTAGCGATTGTATTTATGGCGGTGTTTCGCCACTACTCACAAATAAATTTAACTTATCATTCGGCGGCTTGCGGTATATGGGGCGGCACAAGCAAGGGCAACCGCCGGTTGCCCTTGCGACGGCGAAGCCGTCGGCGGCACCAAGTTCCGCCATGGGCCGCCCCATTTTACGCTTTTAGTTTTTCCATAATTCTTTAATTTTTCTTGTAAAAGA
>JAVVRS010000136.1:0-4590 GCA_036654595.1 Oscillospiraceae bacterium
ATAGTCAATCCGAAAAAGAGCCTATGCAAATTTTTGCATAGGCTCTTTCTTATTCCGGCTACCGAACCGGTTCGCCGGGGCGGCACAATCAAGGGGGCAACCTGTACAGGTTGCCCCCTTGCGGCGGCGATAGCCGCCTGCGGCATGAAATGCCGCATTGTGCCGCCCCATTGGCTAGCTGATGCCTAATCAATATAAACCGGGCTTGCAATTATTTTTCTTTGCGTTTCAAAACTATTGCACCTGTAACAAGAGAAGCTGCACCTAATGCTGCCGCAATTCCTACTAAATCACTTGAACCGGTTCCTGGATTTGGTTTTGTGCTGTTGTTATTGCCACTGTTAGTGTTATTGTCGGTGTTTGGTTTGTTGGCAGGGTTATCACTGCCGCCAAAACCACTTTCAATTACAGTACCGTCTTTAAATTCAGTGTCGCTTATAACAAATCTTCCAAGAGATTTAGTGTTGAACTTTACTACACCATCTTCTTTATCATAGGTTGCATCAACTTTAGTCAAAGCACCTTGATAGTATCTGTAGACGAAAAATTTATCTTTCCAGTCATCTTGTTCTTCATACACATTAATAGAAAGTGTTCCGGTGTAGTCAAATTGAGGACCTGCTGGGAATGATACAAATTTGAAGTTACTGTTTTGATATTGTTCTACAATGTCTTTAATAGGAGCTTCATTATGAAGCAAGTTTAAAGCTTCTTGAGCAGATACTCTTACATCAAAAGCCCAGTCACCGTTAGTCAGAACCACCTTGTCACCGTCAACAAGCTTGTCAATTTTTGCAAATTGTTTTGTTGTGACAACAGGAGCAGAGGGGTTAATCTGCAATTCACCATCTTTAGCAACGCTGTCTAAAGCAGAATCAGGCATAGTGTTGTAACCGACTTTAAATGTTATCTTGTTTGTATAAACAGATTTACCATTTGATTTACCGGAATATTTAAGAGTGTAGCCTACTTCTGTTTGTTTTGAAGTCCAACCGCTTGCAGTTACAACTTGTAAGAAGTAATCACCTTCGGACTCTACAACGCCGATAGAAGTTATAGCGGAACTATTTTTATCATTTTGAACAGTGAAGCGATGATTTTCCATATTGTCTGATGAAAAATCTGTTGTTTTACCGTTTTTATCTGTGATAGAAAGTTTAAATTTGTAAGTTTTACCCGGAGTTAAAAGGTCACCTAGTTTAGTGTCGGTTTTTTCGTCAGCTGCAAAAGAAATGCCTTCAGCTATTGTTCTTGCTTCTATAGATGTCTGATTATCAGTCTGTGTGTTTTGTGCAAATGCAGGAACGGTCATTGCAGATACAGCCAGAACAGCTAAAATCATTGATAGTACTTTTTTCATGGAATAATTCCTCCTAAAGTTTATCGCACTGTTTTGTGCGGTTTATTACCTCGATTAGGTATGAACACAGTATAGAACGAATATACATGGAATGCAACAGGGTGTTGTTACCAATTTGTCATAATTATGCTTATAATTCACACCAAAATAACGAAAATAAAGTAAAATTTCATATAAAGTGGTACAAATAGCAGTAGTTGGAACAGAAAGATATTACAAAATGTAATAATATGAAAAAAGTCCCTTAAAAGAAAAACAAAATAGCCGCTTTCCTTATAAGAAGGAAAGCGGCTATGATTTAGTTGTTATTAAAAGCTTGCACCAAAGATAAGTGTTGCAAGTGGTTCGCCTGAAAATGGTGTTGTAACTGCACTTGGTGTTTTTTCAGGTGCCGGTGCCGGTGCAGGTGCAGGTGCTGCCGGCGTTGGAGCCGGAGCCGGAGTCGGTGTAGGCTTTGCTTGAGCAGGTGGCATAGGTGAAGCCGGTTTTGCCGGAGCCGGTGGTGGTGCAGGTTTTTGATTTGTCTGCACCGGAACGGTTGTGGTTGATGATGAGCTTGTTTTAAGTGGTTTATCAGAGAAGATATAACTGTCCAATTGTTTTGTTTTAAAAGTTATACGGTCCCCATTTTTAAATGTTACCGGAAATTCAGTTAAATTGTTGTCATCATCTTTGGTATAGGCATATGTTTTGCCGTCACATAAAAATTCAACGGTAGAGGCAGTATCAAATTCAGGACGTGCATGGAAATTCCAAGCACGAATATCGGCGTTTGGGTACTTAACCAATAAAGCTTTTGGAACGGAGGTGGAGTAAGCAAAATTATAAGAATAAGTATTTGCCAGACGGAACTTGATATAACCGAGCTGTGGGAATTGAGCAGTAACAACGTCCAATTTTTTATCAAGTGTTACGGCAGGTATATCTTTGTCAACAGTAAAAAAATCATCTCGTATAATATCGCTGTGACCTTTTGCAAATCCGGCGGTCAATTCGCCTTCAAAGCGGTAGATATTACCGTATTCGGGACCACGCTTATCATCTTCATCTCTATATTTGTTCCTTGCCATCATTGTAAATTTGATTTTATGATTAGAGGAATAATCGGCATCACCTTTTGTTTGCACATAGAGTTCATAAAATTCATCATCTTTACTTTCGGCGATATAGAATTTTTCTATGTATTGGTTTCCGCTTGTGATACTGTAGGTGATAGAGTTATTCATCTTCCAGTCGGCATCTACATAGCTACCGTCATTTGTAATAAGGTCGAAAGTATAGAGCTGCCCCGGAGCCATAACATCTTTATCCATTGTACCGTAATCAATGCCAAACTCGCCGTTATCTCGGGCGGCAAAGGCTACAACGCCGGAACCGACAATCATAATTGCGGCAAGCATCATACACATAAATTTTTTCATCTATAGTAACCCCTTTCCTTATAAGAATTTTAATTAAAATATAACTTTCATCTATTATACCCTATACTTGAAACTTTTTATAGTGTTTTTGAGCAAATATTTAAAAGAATTTAAGATTATTTATATGGAACTTTTGGGGTTAGAGGAAAATATATCAATAATACGATAAAACTTCCTATGCTTCTTCCATATGATGCATAATTTTTTTGTAAACAATAGAGAGCATAATCAATACGGTTACAAGTGAAAGCATTTCTGCTATACCGAAAGACCACCAAACCATTGAAATGCCAATAAATTTTGCAAATAACCACGATAGCGGAAGAATACCAACCAATTGACGCATTAATACAACGACTAAACTCTTGAAACCTTGACCGACAGCTTGGAACATATTACAGGTTGGAATAACAAAAGCAGACGGAATAAATGACAGGCTGAGGATACGAAGTGCATGGACACCTGTTTCGAGCATTTCAGGGGTAGCATTGAACATTAACAGCAATTGTTTAGGGAAAATCCAGAAAAGCAAAGTACCTGCTGTCATTATACAAAGAGCATATAGAAGTGCTAAACGATAGCATTTAAAGAAACGCTTTTTATCTTTTGCACCGTAATTGTAACCTAAAATAGGCATACTGCCTTGAAGCAGCCCGAACAGTGCCATAGATATAAAAGATTGCAGCTTGTAATAAACACCTAAAACAGCTACCGCAGCGGCAGAAAATCCAATTAAGATAGTATTTAGGAACATAATAACGATGGAAACGATAGATTGCATTAAGATTGCAGGTAAACCTACAGCATAAATGTTTTTTACAATCTTTATATCAAGATGGAAATTTTTAAATGAAACTCTGACAGGGAAATCCTTATGGAAAAGGATAAATAAGCTCAAGCTCATAGTAACGGCTTGTGAAATTACGGTGGAAATAGCAGCTCCGAGTACACCTAAAGCAGGAACGCCAAACAAACCGAAAATTAAAATTGGGTCAACGCATACATTGATAATAGAGCCCAAAATTTGAAAAGCCATTGGATAAACCATGTTGCCTGTACCCTGCATAGTACGTTCGATATTTATTTCAACAAATACACAGACCGAAAGCAATGTAACGGTGGTAGTGTACTGTGTGCCCATAGATATAATTTTAGCACTTTCGGTAAATGATGAGAAGAAAGCGTGAGCACCAAACACGCCGAGGAGAGCAAAGACAACACCGCTTGCGATTGCCAAAACAAGCCCATGCGTAGCAACGGTATTGGCTTCATCTACTGATTTGGCACCCAAGCGTCTTGATACTAGTGAATTGATACCGATACCGGTACCCATTGCTACAGCAAGTATAAGCATTTGAACCGGAAAAGCGAGTGAAACAGAGGCAAGTGCTTCTTCTCCGAGTCTTGAAACGTACATACTGTCAACAATGTTGTAGCAAGCACCGACAAGCATAGAGAATATAGCAGGAAGTGACATAGAAAATAACAGTTTACCAATTGGGGCATAGCCCATTTTGTTTTCCGTAGAGGCACTCATTATTAAAGACTCCCTTATAAAAAATTTATATATTATTAATTTAATATAGCACTTCTTTGTTAAAAATACAACTAAGGTTGGCACACTATTTTTAAAATACAACTATAGTTTTTTTCTATAATCTATTGACTTGTGGCAAGTGATAATGTATAATAAATAAGCACCATTTTTGATGGTACAAATATGCCGCTGTGGCGAAATCGGCAGACGCAAGGGACTTAAAATCCCTCGGTAGCAATACCGTACCGGTTCAAGTCCGGTCAGCGGCACCA
>JAVVRS010000137.1:0-4579 GCA_036654595.1 Oscillospiraceae bacterium
GAAATTACTGATGCAGGTTTAGATAAGCTTCCTGTTTGCATTGCTAAAACACAGTATTCTCTTTCTGATGACCCTAAAAGATTGGGTCGGCCAACCAATTTTAAAATTAGAGCTTCTGATGTAAGACTGCTTAACGGTGCAGGATTTATTGTAGTGGAAGCCGGCAATATTATGACAATGCCGGGTTTACCCAAATCTCCTGCTGCTTGCAGAATTGATGTTGACAGTTCCGGTCAAATTTCGGGATTGTTCTAATCCTTGTATATGCCGCAATTTGCAGAGTGTGTGCTTCGAACACACTCTGTGCCGCAAAGCTTCAGGTCGGTTAGCATCTGTATTCTGCAGCTGCTCACCGACGCAAATTGCGGCATATATCAAGGAAATAAGCTTAAAGTAAAGGAGGGAGCAGTCATAAAAAGCTATCTTTCAAACAGTACGGTACAAACAGAGAATATCGCCGCCGAAATTGCACCTTTGCTGAAAGCCGGAGATGTAATTGCATATAAAGGCGGTATGGGTGTCGGAAAGACTGCATTTACTCGTGGCTTGGCAAAAGGATTGGGTGTTGATGAACGCTTGGTTTCAAGCCCAACCTTTGCTTTGGTGCATGAATATATAGGCAGTGGGCTTACATTGTATCATTTTGATATGTATCGTATTACAAGCTGTGAGGATTTATTCTCAACCGGTTTTTATGAATATCTTGAAGCTAAGGCAGTAGTTGCAGTGGAATGGAGTGAAAACATTGAAGCAGATTTACCGGATAATGTTATTACCATAAGCTTATCTACTGTTACAGATGATGAAAACTCACGAATTATTACCATCGAAGGAGATGATCGCTTTTGAAAATACTTGCAATGGACAGTTCTGCACTTACAGCGTGTTGTGCTGTTTTAGAAGATGAGCATTTGATTGGCGAATTTTTTATTAATACTAAATTAACTCATAGTCAAACACTAATGCCTATGGTTGAAAGCTTGTTGGAAAACACAAAAACATCATTATCAACAATTGATTTATTTGCAATTTCACAGGGGCCCGGGTCATTTACAGGCTTGAGAATTGGACTTTCAGCGATAAAAGGACTTGCATTTGCAACAAACAAGCCCTGTATAGGGGTTTCAACCTTGCAAGCAATGTGCTATAATTTAATAAGTTCAAGCGGAACAGTCTGTGCCGTTATGAATGCACGTCGTGACCAAGTCTATACAGCGACCTATAAAATTGATAATTTTAATATTCCTGTTTATGAGGACAAGGCTATTTCAATTGATGAGCTTGGCTGTGCACTGGAAAAGATAGATGATACAATCTATCTTGTTGGTGATGGAGCGGAAATGTGTTATGAGCGACTTAAATTTAAAATAAAAGATTTACGTCTTACTCGTGAAACAGACCGCTATGCAAAAGCTTACAGTGTTGGACTTGCAGCAATTGCGAAATATAAAACAGACGGCAGCATTTTACCGGCAGAGCTTAATCCGATATATTTACGGTTACCGCAAGCAGAGCGGGAACTACTTGAAAAGCGAGGTGTATCATTATGATAGCAATAGGGAATGACCATGGAGGCTACGCTTTAAAACAAGAAATATGTTCATATCTTGACGCACAAAAGATACCATACAAAGATTTCGGGTGTAATAATGTAAACTCGGTAGATTACCCCGACATTGCCAAACCCTTAGCAGAGGCAGTTGCCAAAGGTGAATATACACAAGGAATTTTACTTTGCGGTACAGGTATTGGAATTTCAATTGCAGCAAATAAGGTTAAAGGTATTCGAGCTGCTTGTTGTTCTGACTGTTACAGTGCCAAACTTACACGCCAGCATAATGATGCTAACATCTTATGTATGGGCGGTAGAGTTGTTGGAGGAGGTCTTGCCATAATGATGGTAGACCTATTTTTAAACACACCCTTTGAGGGCGGTCGTCATCAAGAACGCATCAACAAAATAACATCAATGGAAAAATAATTATCATATAAGGAGTCTTTATTATGTCTTTAACACCATTTATAATGGATCACCCATTAATTCAACACAAACTTTCTCTTATTCGTGACAAAAACACAGGTGCAAAAGAATTTCGTGAACTAATTTCTGAAGTTACCATGCTTATGTGCTATGAAGCTACCCGAGATTTACCACTCAAAGATGTAGAAATCGAAACACCTATTGCTGTTGCAAAAACAAAAACTTTATATGGCCGCAAGCTTGCCATTGTGCCAATTTTGCGTGCAGGAATTGGTATGGTTGATGGAATTTTAAACTTAATTCCTACCGTTAAAGTTGGTCACATCGGTTTATATCGTGACCCCGAAACCTGTCTGCCTGTTGAATATTATTGCAAGCTTCCTAACGATATCAAGGAACGTGATGTTATTGTCCTTGACCCAATGCTTGCTACAGGTGGTTCTGCTGCTGATGCTATTCAACAAATTAAAAAAGCCGGTGCTAAATCTATCCGCTTTATGTGTATCATTGCTGCCCCTGAAGGTTTAGCTTATCTTGCTGAACAGCACCCTGATGTTCAAATTTACTGTGCTGCAAAAGATGATTGCTTAAGTGAACACAATTATATTGTACCCGGTCTTGGTGATGCCGGTGACCGTATGTTTGGTACACTGTAATCACTTAATCTTAGGCTTATAGTTACAGTCCGCCCCCACCCGCCTCCGCCGTGTGTATTGCCCCCCTCCGGGGGGCAATACACTGCTTGCCACTATCGTGGCAAGCGAGAGCGACGGCTTCGCCGTCGCTCTCCGGCGGAGGCGGGTAGCGGACTACTCTTGAGCTTGAATGTTGCTTACAGTTTCTCGGGTAAGAGGTTGCTTAGGTGTTTTTTGAGGATATGTGTATACATATTTTATTAAATCATACATTGATTGATTTAATAAAAAAGTGTTGGTTTTACTGTCAAATTCACCACTAAGCGGAATATTATTTGCAGGTTTATCTTCAAGCTCTGACATAAAAGTTAGGGCTTTTTTTCTTTTCTCATAATCAATATATGATATATCAGTCTGCATAAGATTTACTGCCGTACGAAATATTGTATCAATGTCATTTGATAAACAAAGCTTAAGGTGTTGATTGATTGCTCTTGTCGCCATATCCGAGGTAACAGAACATCTTGTAGCCTCACCACCGTTGTAACCTTTATAGGTAATCAACTCCATCATTCTTGATGCGTCCATAAGTTGTCTGCCATCGGCAATATCCACCTGCATATCCCCTCTTGTATAAGACAGCGGATATGGAACGGTATATTCCACACTTCCCGCAAGATTAACCAGCCTGCAAAATGCGTCTTGATTTATTACTGCAACATTATCTATATTTATATCAAAAGTATTGCTCAGTGCTTTTTTCACCATATTCCCACCACCATAGTTATATATCTCGGCAAGCAATTTAGTTTTACCGTCTTGTTTTATAATTGTGGTACCGGGTAATGTTAATATTGGAATTTGTCCTTTAACAGGGTTAAAGCCAATAAGCATATAAGTTTGTGGTATTGCAGTAGTTTCCTTTGTTCCAATAACCAGTACTGTCATACAATCTTCTTGGCGTGGTAAGTATGGAATCTCATTTTGTTGTTCTGCTATTGTTTCTTTAGGTGTTAATGGGTGTACTGCCATTGTTGAAAGCATTGTTAATATACTTAAAACTAAAAATGCAGCAGCAAATGACAATACAAAACATTTTACCGAAAGCTGCTTATCTCTATTCAAAAAAGTTCTTCCTCCTTTTGTCATCTCTGCAAAGCTCTCCCGCTCCGGCGGCTCGGTAGTGTGGGATTCGCCCACACTATGGCGGCTTCGCCGCCATGTGCGACCTACGGTCGCACATACCGAGCCGCCGAGAGCGTACTTGCAGTTAGCAGTATAATAGTGAACATGAATACCGTTTATAACGTGAATTAGATAACGGAAAGCCATTTTGTTAAAAGCACTACAAATTCCTGCAACAAACTGTACGGATTTTATAGTTAATTTTCCACTTAGTATGTTTATTTTGTGGAAATTAACTTTTTTATATTTACCTTTTTGTACATATATGCTACTATTAAAAACAGTATCATTACTACCCTTGCAATGTTATTTGGCTTTTGGGAAGAGTATATATGTTATTGCAAGATTAAGATAAGGGGAGAAATAATAATGGCAGAAATATTGATGCCTACGGGGAAGCCTTGTAATTTAAAAGATTACCAGGAAACCTATGATAATTTTTCATGGGACGAGGTAGCTTCGCAGTTTAGTTGGAGCAAAACAGGTAAAATTAATATGGCATATGAAGCCATAGACAAACATGTTGAAGAAGGACATGGCAACGACATTGCACTACATTTTATTAATGACAATACCACTGAAACCTATACATATCGCAATTTAATGAAGAACTCAAATAAAATCGCCAATGTATTGGTAGATGACGCTCATGTTAAACGTGGTGACCGAGTATTTATTTTCATGCCACGTTCACCCGAAAGTGCTTGTGCAATGCTTGGCATCATGAAAATCGGTGCTTTAGCTTGTCCGATTTTTGAAGCTTTTATGGAACGTGCAG
>JAVVRS010000138.1:0-4575 GCA_036654595.1 Oscillospiraceae bacterium
GAAGCCGCCTGCGGCACGAAGTGCCGCTTTGTGCCGCCCAATCTTACGCACCATGCAAACTCATGCCATGTAACTGTGCAGTCAATACAATCATTGATTTGTCTGAGGGGCTTAGTCACCCCATTCTTCTTTGGCTCTTTGAGTGGACGCAAGCTTCATCTCAATCCAACGCTCTCTGGTAATAAGCACTTGACGTGGCTTACTGCCCTCAAACGGACCGACAATACCTTTTTCTTCCATAGTATCTATAATTCTTGCGGCACGAGCATAACCTAGCTTACATTTTCTTTGTAATAACGAGGTGGAAGCTTGTCCTGCTTCAATAACACATTCAATTGCACTTGGTAACATTTCATCTTCACTGTCAAAGCCACCGCCACTGCTTCCATTTCCGGACGCTGATTTTTTACGTTCAACTACAGCATGGCGTTCAATATCCTCTATTATTTGCTTATCATATTCATATGTTTTTCCATCATTTTTAATAAATTCAACTACTTTATCAACCTCTTGGTCGGTGACAAAACAACCTTGTACACGCAACGGTTTATTTGCACCGACAGGATAAAATAACATATCACCTCTACCCAACAATTTTTCCGCACCTGCACCATCAAGTATTGTGCGTGAATCTACCTGTGAAGATACAGCAAAAGCAATTCTTGATGGAATATTGGCTTTAATTATACCTGTGATAACATCAACCGAGGGACGTTGTGTGGCAATTACAAGGTGCATACCTGCTGCCCTTGCCATCTGTGCCAAACGGCAAATTGAATCTTCTACTTCATTTGGAGCCGCCATCATTAAATCTGCAAGTTCATCAATAATAATAACAATCTGTGGCATTAAGATAAGATTATCTTTTGTTTCGGCAAGATGATTGTAACTTTTTAGGTCACGCACAGAATTTTCTTTAAACAATTGATAACGATTAAGCATTTCGGTAACTGCCCAACCCAATGCCCCTGCTGCTTTTTTAGGGTCGGTTACAACCGGTACCAACAGATGCGGTATACCATTATATATTCCAAGTTCCACCATTTTAGGGTCAATCATCAACAGCTTTACTTTATCGGGACTGGATTTATACAATAAACTTATAATAATTGAGTTTATACATACAGATTTACCGGAACCTGTAGAACCTGCTATTAAAGTATGCGGCATTTTTGACAGGTCAGCAATTGTTGGTGTTCCTGCAATATCTTTTCCCAGTGCAACTGTAAGATTTCCGGTTGCTTCAATAAATTCCGGAGTATCCAATATTTCACGAATTGAAACAGAACTTACAATTCTATTTGGGATTTCAATACCAACTGCTGCTTTATTTGGTATTGGTGCTTCAATACGCACACCCGAAGCGGCAAGATTTAGAGCAATATCATCTGCAAGCCCTGTAATTTTACTTATTTTTACGCCAACAGACGGTTGAAGTTCATATCTTGTAACCGCAGGTCCTCTTGCAATATCAATAATTCTTGTTTCCACACCAAAGCTTTTGAGTGTTGATACCAATTTTTCTGCTGTTCCTTTAAGTTCTTCGGTAATATTATCTCCGCTTACAGGTTTTGGCTCCTGTAAAATATCAAGCGGAGGATAATTATAAGTTTCGGGTTTTTCTTCCTCTTTAACCATTGCTTCGGAAAGCCTGTCAAATGGTTCTGCCATAATTCCATTCAACATTTCATCTGATATGTTTTCCGTCTTTACTGCACCCTCATCATTATCCTCAAAATGTTCACCATCAAGCAATTTTCCAATGATATCATCAAGCATAGGTACCGGTTCAAATGTTTCTTCCGGTATTGGAATTATATCGTCCTGTACAGGTTCAACCGCTACTGCTTCTTGCTCGCTTGGTGGCATTGGTAATATTTCTTTTTTCATCAATGAGCTTATACTTTCACTAGCCTCAGCGGCAGTACGTTTTTTCTTGCTCTCTATTTGCTTTGCAGGTATTGGTATTGTTTCTTCCTCTCCCATCGGAGAAATAAATTCGTCGCTTTTTACATCTTCGTCCATTGGTATATCAATATTAAATGGTTTGCGTTTTGGTTGTTCTGCACGTTGTGCAGCTTTTTCGGTATAAACTTCCTCTAATTTTTTTACAGGCTTCTTTGCCGAATGATACAGCCCTATCAAAGTACCGCCACTCAGCACCATAAATGACACAAAAATCAACAATATCATTGTAATTTTAGCACCTGTAGCACCAAACCAATTTAAAAATGGCAAACCAAATACTCCGGATACAACCCCTCCGCCTTCAAGTGCAATGCCATCTCTGAACAAACATTTTACTTTATTCCACAATCCATCAATAATTGGAATACCCGAACCAAACACCTGTACTGCACCGCTGATAAAACCTACCAGTAAAAATGTCTGCCACAGTTTATGTTTGATTGAACCCAATGGTTTATCCAAGGTTGCCATAATTGCTATGTAAAAAAAGATTGGTGCAATCAAAAATGCACTCCAACCAAACATTCCCAGTACAAAATTATGAAAAAACAGCCATACTTTTTGTCCTTTAATAAGTGTCATTGAAGCAAATAATATTCCAAAAGCAAATACAAATACCGCCCACATCTGACGATTTGCAGCTTCTGAAAATTGGGGTTTTGTATGAGCTGCTTGTGTTGTTTGTGTTGAGGTTTTTCTTGTTGAACTGCTTTTATTTTTTTGCGGTGATTTTTTAGTTGCCATTAGAACCTCCTGTTAAACTCCCATGAAAAATGATTGCAATACATGACCGGAAAGATGTTCAAAAATACCCAAGCCAACAGTTATTATACCCAAAGCAAAAGTATAGTATGCAAAATAAACCAATTTATCAGTCTTTACAAGCCAACGCACCATAAATATTGCCAACAATCCAAACACTGTTGCTGTTACAACTCCGGCTATAATTGCCATTGTGGAAATTGCTGCCGGTTGTCCTGCTCCTTGTGCAAATTCCAACAAATTTGCCGCAAGTACTGTTGGTATTCCCATTATAAATGAAAACTCAACTGCAAGTTCTCTTTCAAGACCACACATCATTCCTACTGCTATTGTTGAGCCTGAACGTGAAACCCCCGGCAATGGTGCTATACCCTGTGCTATACCTATTGCAAGTGCATCTTTAGCTGTCATTTTTAATATATGTTTCCTGCCTCGACATGATTTATCGGCAAAATAAAGCAATGCTGCTGTAATTAAAAAGCAAATTCCTTCTATTACAATATCATTATCCTGTGAAATTCCTTTGTAAAAATCAGATAAAAATACAAATCCCAACAATGGTAACAATGAAATAAATAGCATAAATATCATTTTTCTTAACGGGTCATCTGTTTTAAAATGAAATCTTCCTCTAAATATATCTCCAATCATTACAAATGCTTCTACTATAAGCTGTATTATTGTTCTGTAAAAAGCGATACACACTGCAATCAATGTGCCAAGATGTAAAATGATTGTGAAAAATCCTGCCGCTTCTCCGTTCTGTCCTGTGAAATACTGGAACAGTGACAGATGCCCTGAGCTTGATACAGGTAAAAACTCTGTCAAACCCTGCATTATGCCTTGTATAATTGCTTGTAATAATGTCATTATGCTACTCCTTAAAAATATGTATTTACTATATATCTAAGCTCCGAGCTCGGGCGGCACAATCACGGGCAGCCTACGGCTGCCCGTGTGGCGGCGAAGCCGCCTGCACGCTTTGCGTGCATTGTGCCGCCCGACACCTCCGCTGAAGCTTCTGCTTTGAGTACTATCCTTTAAAAATATTTCCTAAAGAAAAATCTTTGTCAAGATAGGCATTCAAATCTGTGGTGATAATTCTTGATATTGTAAAACCATCTATACCATTAGTACCTGCTACAAACCCATATTTACATGGTCTATATTCCATCTCAAGACTTTTATCCTGTGGTAAAAGATATTCTAGCGGAGTAACCGAATGAATTACCATTATTCGGTCACCTCTTTATCTTGTTTTTCTTTTTCATCAATTAAGTCATATAAACATTCTATAGCATCACTAAGTCCACCATTTTGATTGATAAGTCCATATTTAACAGCATTATCGCCGGTTAAAACAGTCCCTACGTCCATAACCATTTCACCGGTTTGCATCATAAGCTTTCTGAAATCATCTTCACTTATCTTTGAATTTTCACAAACAAACCGTACAATTCTATCCTGCATTCTATCAAAATAAGACAGTGTTTGAGGTACACCTAAAACTAAACCATTCATTCTTACTGGGTGTATTGTCATTGTTGCAGAGCTTGCAATAAAGCTTTTTTTGGAACTTACTGCAAGTGGTACTCCAATTGAATGACCTCCGCCCAATACCAATGAAACTGTTGGTTTTTTCATACCTGCTATAAGCTCTGCAATTGCAAGTCCGGCTTCAACATCACCACCCACTGTATTTAGCAGTATAAGCAAACCTTTAATTTCGGGGTCTTGCTCAATTGCTACCAATTGTGGTATAACATGTTCATATTTTGTAGTTTTATTTTGCGGTGGTAATATAAAATGTCCTTCAATTTGTCCTACTATTGTTAAGCAATGTAT
>JAVVRS010000139.1:0-4518 GCA_036654595.1 Oscillospiraceae bacterium
CACCGGGACCCCACCGGTGCCGTATTGCCCGGCAAGCAGGGCAATCCGGCAGGGTGATGTGTCGCCTTGCGGCGACACATCACCGCTACAGACGGCACTTCGTGCCGTCTGTAGCCTGTGGGGTCCCGAGTGGGACGAATGGTTATCGGCGGAGGACAGAGAGAAAATGAGCAACCAAAGATTGATTTTACAGGTAAGACTTATTGCAATCACTTGAAGCTAGTTAGTATAAGGAGTAAAAAAGATGGAATTAAAAGAAGCACAAAACAAATTACAAGCCATTTTGTTTGCTTCGGGAGAAGCAGTTCAAGGTGCAAGACTTGCTATTATACTGGGAATAGATGAAAAAATGGTATATAATATAGTGCAATCGGTTAATGATATGCTGGAAGAAATAACACCGCTGCATATATTAAAATTGCAGGACAGCTATCAACTGGTAACAAAACCGGAATTTGCGGAAGTTATAAAAGGTGCATTGGAAAGCAAACGAAATACTCCGTTATCGAGTGCGGCACTTGAAGTGCTTGCCATAATTGCATATAATCAACCTGTAACCAAAGCATTTATTGAACAAGTGCGTGGAGTGGACAGTTCAAGTGTTGTAAATTCTTTGGTAGAAAAGGGATTGATTGAAGAAAGAGGTAGACTTGAAATTCCGGGAAAACCATTGTGTTATGGTACAGCAGTAGGATTTTTACGCTGTTTTGGATTATCAGGTATTGAACAATTACCACCAATACCAATGGAACAAGTGACTGAACAAATACCGGATAAATAATCAGTGGGAGGTATCCTGTGATTGTACTTAAAATAGTCGGAGCAGTGTTTTTGATTATTGTATTATTAACCCTTTTGCCAATTGGGGTAAAAATATGCTATAATAGTATTTTAACAGTAGATGTGCGGTATCTTTTTTTAAAGTTCAGAGTATACCCTATGAAATCTAAAAAAAAGAAAGAACCTAAGCAGATTAAAGCAAAGAAAAAACAGTCGGCAAAAACAAAAGTAAAAAAAACCAAATCAAAAGAAAAAACCCAAAATATCAGTGAAACTATAGAGATGGTTCTTGATATACTCAGAGCTTTACCTAAAGCAATAAAACTTTTGCTTAAAAGTTTTTGTATATATGATTTACAGTTGACTATGACAATCGGTAGAGAAGATGCTCATCAAACAGCATTGACCTTTGGAAAAATGTCAGCCTATATCTATTCGATATTTGCGGTTTTAAATAATATATTCAAAATAAAAGTTAAATCCATGGTAATACAACCGGATTTTTACGGAGAAGAAAAAAATGATGTTAATGCTTCGGTAAAAATTGTATTGATACCTATTATAGCAATAATTGCAGCTATTTATTTTGCGGTAGCATTTTTAAAAGACGATAAAAAAACATACACAAATTCTAAGGAGGATACAGCGGTATGAGTGAAAACATAAATGGACTGATGAATGATACTCTTTCTCACATAAAAGATTTTATTGATGTAAATTCTGTGATTGGCAACCCAATAACTACACCGGACGGTACCACAATAATTCCTGTAGTTAAAGTAAATATAGGCTTTGCAACAGGTGGAGCAGATATGCCAAGCAGCAGTGCAAAAGAAAAATTTGGCGGTGGTGGCGGTGGTGGTATTACGGTAACACCAATTGCATTTTTAATTGTCAAAGATGGTAATGTGCGTATGTTGCAAACCAGTAAAACGGTTACAGCGGCGGATAAGGCTGTTGACCTTGTACCCGAAGTTATGGATAAAGTATCGGGATTTATGAACAAAGATAAAGCTTCCGAAAAGGAAAAAGCTCCCGAAAAGGGAAAAACACCACCTAAAAAGTAAAAACAAGGATAAACTTCGTCTTCACAGCATAAGTTAGTATATATTGTTCTGCTGTGCTCTTGTTACAGCCTCCGCCCCGCAGGTGGGCGGCTTCGCCGCCCATATTGCCACTTCGTGGCAATAACGGAGTTGCCGCTTTGCGGCAACTCCGAACCTGCGGGGCGGGGCGGGAAACCGCTAGGGGTTTAGAGCAGCATAGCATGAGAATGTATACATATAATGGGAGGGCGTATAGGTTTATGCTAAAAAAGCTGATATCATTGGTAATTGTTTGTGCGTTGTGCAGTGTTACTGTGTTTGGGTGGGAAAAACCGGATAGCTTTGAAGTGACAGCAAAAGGCTGTATTATTATGGAAAAAGAAACCAAGCGAGTTTTATTTGCCCATAATGCTTATCAAAAATTGCCAATGGCAAGTACAACAAAAATAATGTCAGCATGGTTGGCGTTGGAACAAACAAAACTTGATGAACAATTTGCAGCAGATACTTCTGCTATTCATGTTGAGGGTTCCTCAATGGGGCTTACAGATGGTGATATTGTTACAATGCGGTCACTTGCATATGGCATGTTGTTGCCTAGCGGTAATGATGCCGCAAATGCAGCAGCAGTAAGAATTGATGGAATTACCTCAGCGTTTGTTCAGAGAATGAATGAACGTGCAAAAGAAATTGGTATGGATAATACACATTTTATGAACCCATCGGGACTTGATGCTGAGGGGCATTATTCTACGGCTTATGATATGGCATTACTTACGGCAAATGCACTTGACAATAAAGATTTTGCAGGTATCTGCTCAAAAAGCAAAGCACAGCTTGAGTTTGGAAATCCACCCTTTAAAAGGTGGTTATTTAACAATAACAAGCTTTTATCACGTTATGAGGGTTGTATTGGTGTAAAAACCGGATTTACTGACAATGCTAGAAGATGTCTGGTAACAGCAGCAGAACGTGATGGTATTACATTAATTTGCATTACACTTAACTGCGGTGATGATTGGAATATTCACAGCAGCTTATATGATAAATATTTTGAACAACTAAAAAATACTGATGTGTCATCAATGACACCTGAACTTACGGTACCCATTATTGGCGGGAATTTGCCATATGTTTCGGCAGAAGCAGTAAAAAAACCGATTATTGCACTTAAAGCAGGTGAAATGCCGACAATTAAAACTGAGGTAATATTAAAACCTCTTGAATTTGCTCCGATAAATGCAGGGCAATATTTAGGTGAACTTTCATTTACCCTTGATGGTGAAAAAATCTTCACTACACCACTCATAGCAGAACATGATGTAATCTCTACCTCCCAATCAAAGAATAAAACTTCTTTGTGGAGCAGGATTAAAGATAAATTAAACAAAAATCAAAACTAAATCTGCCAATGATTTTTAAGTCGCCTACTTATATGGGGCGGCACAATTACCCGACCTGCGGTCGGGTATGGCGGCGAAGCCGCCGTCGGCACGAAGTGCCGAATTGTGCCGCCCGATAAGCAAGCTGACGACAGGTTGTTGGTATGACCGTCGAGATGACAGACAAGGAGAATAAAAAATGGAAACAAGATTACAAAAGGTACTTTCGGAAAACGGAATTAATTCAAGACGAAAAGCAGACGAAATGATAGCAAAAGGTAGAGTAAAGGTAAATGGACATACTGCAGTGTTGGGACAAAAGGTAAATCCGGCGAAAGATTTAATTGCAGTGGACGGACAGAATATACAAATAAGGAAAAAGATACCACAGTATTATATTTTGCTTAATAAACCAAGAGGATATATTACAACACAAAGTGATGAAATGGGTAGAAAATGTGTTGCTGATTTAATGAAAAATACACCTGAAAAAGTGTATCCTATTGGTAGACTTGATAAGAACAGTGAAGGTGCATTACTGTTTACAAATGATGGCGATTTTGCAAATTTAATTATGCATCCAAGTCATCATGTGTCAAAAACATATCGTGTAACAGTACGACCGGATATAACCGATGAACAATTAATTAAATTGTCTACAGGGGTAGAAATTGATGAAAAGATGACCGGTGAAGCATTAGTAAAGGTATTGGAAAAAGAAAATGGCAGAGTAGTTCTTCAAATGACAATTTATGAGGGAAGAAACCGTCAAATTCGTAAAATGTGTGAAGCTGTGGGACTTGAAGTTGCAAGACTCAAACGTATAACAATCGGACCGATTAAACTGGGTATGCTACCTCCGGGTGAATGGCGTGAGCTTGCACCGGGTGAGATTGCGGCAATCAGAAACTCGGTAAAAGGCAACACCGAAGAAGGTGAAGCTGAACGTAAACAGAAGATACAACAAAATAAAGCAATGGCTAAAAACTTTGGCAGAGCACCTGCGGCAAAACAAGGCAAAGGACAAGCAGAAAGTAAGCCATATGATAAAGATTATCAAAAATCACAATACGGTAAAAAGTTTACTCCGGCAGCTAAAGACGGCGAAAAAACTTATGGTAAAAAATTTACTCAAACACCAAAAGGTAAAGCACAAGCACCGAGAGGTTCTTTTGACCAAATTGAAAAAAGCTTTAACCGTATGATGAGCAATGGCAGAAAAAAAGGATAAACCATAAAGCCCTTTTGCCAGATATACGCTGCTGCTACCTGCTCAGCCCCGCAGGGGCGGGGTTTGGCAGTGGGGCAAC
>JAVVRS010000140.1:0-3872 GCA_036654595.1 Oscillospiraceae bacterium
TCGTGTGGTTGTACTGCTACTTGCACCGCTACTTTTATATTCACCGCCGCTCACTGTGGTTGTACTGCTACTTGATGTTCCTGTGTTTACATTACCTTCGCTTGCTGTGGTTTTGGAATATGCTCTGAATTGCGACAATCTTATCCTGCATTTCACCGCATTGATTATTGCCATAGTTTGAGGTATATAAAATCTAAGTTCACACGCTGTTTTACTGTCTGCATTCTCGGCAATACTGTCTGCATATATCTGTGTTGCACCCTGTGAATAGGTCATTTCAATACGCTGCCGGTCTGCCATATCTGCAATACCATTCGCCACATCATACGGTTTATTTGCTATTTTATAGCTTATCTGCGACACGTCACCATAGGTCATATTTTTCTCAACAACAAAGCTTTTAATGCCATCTGCAAGCTGTACTATATCACCCACATTGCAATCACCTATAAAGTCAACGCTGTACTCTGTATATGGCTCTTGCAGTTCTTTTAACATTTTCTGTGCCGCCTGTGTTAAACTTTCTTTATTTGTGTAACGTCGGTCAATCCAAATAAATTCCGTAATTCCGTATTTATCTGTTATCTCATTCGGGCTTTGCAGATACCTTCCGTCAATTTTAAGCTGGTTTACCCCTTCGCCTGCTCCCAAAGCGTACAATCTTGTTACAATTTTGCTGTAGTCTATATCTTTTGTAAGCTGCATTTGATTGTACCCCTTGTGAACATATGCTATCGGTAAAGCGTTTTCATCAATTCGTTTTAAAGATAACCGCCACGGATATACGGTCGTATCTGTCACCCATTTGTATTTTTCGGTAAATCTGTTTGCAATACCGAGCAATGCCGAAAGTAAATTTTCCTGTTCCCAACCATATTCAAATTGACGGTTAAAATCGCACTCATAAAGTACCCAGTCTTTTTGCTTTGATAACAGATAATTTATAACATCTGCGGTGTAAACTCCAATATTGCCTACAACATGGTATCCATACAAAGATGTATTTAAAAGGTTTGATAAGACGTGCTCGCACTGATAATTTATCATTGATTTATAGCTTTCACTCTCACCTTTTTTAATAATACGATACAGCTCGCCACCGTTAAGGCTAACCATGTTAAAGGCTTTGCAGTAGATATTTTTATCATCATCTGACGGCATTGAAAAGCTAAAGACACCGATTGCATTGAGTGTTATTTTTTCAGAGATATTTGTTGCATTTTGAAGCACCGCAAGCTTTTTTCTTTCTTTATCAAACACTTCAAGCATTATAAATACCTCTCTCTGTAAAGCATTTGACCGCTTAAATTTCCACCTGTAGAAGTGTCTGCGATTAAATGCGTTGTATCTTTTGACAAGCTTATCCAATCTCCTTTATGTAGGTGAATAATGTTAACGCCATTGAGGGTTACAAGGTACAGTTCACTGTTGATAACCAATTCTCCACCGGGTGGGATTGTTACATTGATTGTGATTTTATCTTCGTCTAAAGTTACAATGCTTATCACGCTATATATAATCTCACCGAAAACCGCACCCAAGTATATATTTTTGCTTATCAAAACAGCCGCTTCAACCCGTTGTGAAAAAGCGGCTGTCAATGGTGTGTTTTTGGATATATAGATTGTGCCTTCTGCGTTATCGGTGAAATTGACCGTTAAGCCGCAATTTTTAACTATAGCGGTTACTGAAACTATAGCTTCTCTGAACACTTGCTTTATAGGGAAGTTTGCCCCAACTGTTACACCTTGCCAAACTGCATCATTAAAATTTGCTTTGAGCGGTGCTGTTCTCGTTATTATCCCATTTCCTTTAATGTTTTCCGCAAAAATATTCTCTAATACAGCATCTGAACCAATGCCTAAAAGTGCCTGTATATTTTCAACAAAGTAAGCGGAAATATTAAATTCATACTTAACTTTTGAAGTTAAAGAATATCTCTGCAAACTATATCTAAACATATTAATTCACCCCTATAGTCACAGCGTTTGCCGCAATCTTTGGCATAACCCCCTTTGAAATTGTCTTACCTGTTCGTTCCTTTACCCATACCGGAAAACCGCCTGTTGCTTTGTCCATGATTACATCATAATTCCATACCCCCCATGTTGCTGTCGGTCGGTTAAATGCTGCGTTTTCGGTGTTTTTAATGCTCATTTGACCGCCCTCGGTTTTTACCGGATTACTCATGGTCAATGCTACTCTTCCGTAATTTGTACCCGATAATTCAAGCCCCGAAATGTCCGGATTACCGTTCCACAACGATATATGCGGCACAAACCCCGGTATTAACTGCCCTCTGAGCACATTAAACATCATCTTCTTATACTCGTTGGAAAGATTTCCGTTGCTATAAAACAACATTTCATCTGCAATCAATACAGGTTCTTCACCCTCTGTCAATATCAGCGGTTCGGTAAGCTTGCCATATAGGTACATAGTTCCACCAACCTCACTGTCAAATACACCTATGTACTGCACCGTGCCGCCTGCACCTGTAGGTATTACAGTGTAGATGGTTTCTGTTATATTTCTAATCCCTATACCGCCGCTTTCTGCTGACGGTGCTCCAAAGATTACAGGCATACGCTTGTAACCGCTATAACTTATCTCAATACCTGCTGTACCCAAGTCGGTAGGGTCCGACAAAAACAATGCACAATACGGTGTTGACACGCCCGGTAAGGTGATGCCGCCAAACACATTTAGAAACTTCTTTTCAAATTCAAGGCTCATATACATTTTTTAACTTTCCTTTCTTACAAGTGTTATCTGAATATTGCTTACATCAAAGCTGTTGTTATTTTTTAGGATAATCACTGTCGGTGTTTCGGCTGTTCCGTTATACTTTATTTTGTTATCACCGCTTGATACATTTAATTTTTTAAGGTCGGAATAAGCAAACGGTTCACAGACAAATTCAAGGGTAAACTCTCTCATGCTTTCCTGTGCAAAGTCCGTGACCTCGGCGGTACTGTATATCTCTCCCACATAATATATGTAAGGTTCGTTCCATAGTCGTATCTCTTTACGCTGTGACAGCTCATATGCTATCTGTCTAAGCTGTGTTTTGCTGATTTGTCTTTCTAAAATGCAATCAATCACAAGGCTTCGGTCGTCATATAGCGGAACTCCACTATAACTGTAGCTTCCGCTTTTAAAAGGTATTTGTATGCGTCGGTCACGTTTTGGCGGCATAAGAAAGTCATGTGCTATAACCTTTATTCCCCAATCATCTACGCTGTTAAACTTTCCAAACGAAAAACTATCGTCCGTCATGTAAGCAGCACCCCCTTGCTACGCAATTGCTGTTGTGTTTTTTCTCCCAGCCTCCTTGCGGTTCTGTCAATATCCATCTCACTTGATATGTTTTCAACGGTTAAATTTATTACAATGCCGTTGTCGTTGGTCGTTGTCCCTGCATTTGGCACTTTCGCTAAATATGCAAACTGAGGTGTCATGTTTGATATTGTTGCCGCTACCGCTATATCAAGCCTTCTAATCACCGATAAAAAACCGTCCATGAAGCCATCTCCTGCTTTTTCACCGCTTTGGAACATATCAGCAACACTAAGCTCTGTTTGCGGATTGTCTACCTCAAAATCAAAAGCATCATCAACAGTATCCTGTAATTTATAGGCATTATCTTTTATCCCAACAACTCCACCATCAACAATATCGCTTCCTATATCCATAAAATCTTTAGACGGTGAATGGCTGTCTATCGCCTCTCTTGCCCATTCTTCTACATTTTTGTACAATGATTGTATCGTATTTTTTAAATTTATCCTTGTTCCGTTTATGCCTATAATTGTACCGTCTACAATCGATATTCCAATTTTTTTAGCTTCAGCTCCTGCATCTTCGGCTTG
>JAVVRS010000140.1:3882-4516 GCA_036654595.1 Oscillospiraceae bacterium
CAGCAGTTCTATTTGGTTTTTGTGCATAGTTTCATTTGATTTACCGTACTCTTTGACATAATTATCTAAATCTATAAGGCAGTCCGCATATTGCCGTGCTAAAATTTCTTCTTGTTCTTTCGATGTCTTGCCTACAACATCTTTTGCTGTCACAAATGCAGCTTGTTCACCAACCAAAATGTCAATTACCTTTTGACTGTCGCCCTCTTTGGCGGCTACCGCCGCATTGCTGTAATTAACTATATCATCTGTGTACCTTTTAAATTCTGTAGCGGCATAATCATAGGCTGCCTGTTTTTCCTGCAAACTTTTTGACACTTCGTTATATTCTTTAATTGCCACGCCTAGCCGTGTCCTACTGCCGCTGGTCAAAGCCGCCGTTGCTTCCGCATCTGCAGCTGCCATTGCCCTTTGTGCTTCTGTCAAATCATAAGTAGCTTGCCGTTCGGCTTCTTTTGCCTTTGATACATTCTCAATCGCCGCTACATATGTTTCTTTTTTTGCTTCCAACAGTATCTCTGCTTTTTTTGCAAGTATTGTATCTTCAATGCCTACAGCTAAATCCTTATATCCGGATATTTGCAATCCTATAATTTCAAGCTCTGAACCTAATGCTCTGTTAAGTTCTCCAACA
>JAVVRS010000141.1:0-4507 GCA_036654595.1 Oscillospiraceae bacterium
AGATGATATCGTAGGTGAGGTTAATATTGTTCTGGAAGATAAGCCTTATAACTTTTATGCCATAACAACAAAGCCATCTAAATTGTTACAAATACCTAAAGAAGATTTTTTTAAAACCTGCACAAGAGCCTGTGTATCAAATTCGGCAGTTATACATAATTTGATGCAGGTATTGGCACGAAAAGCAGATACATTAAGCAGTAGAGTACAATTGCTTTCAACCGGAAGCTTAAGACAAAGAGTGTCAAAATATTTAGTGGAAAACAGTGATGAACAATTTAATGTTGAACTCAAGATGAACAGAGAACAATTAGCTGAATATTTAAATGTTACAAGACCGGCATTATCAAAAGAATTGTTGACAATGCAAAGCGAGGGACTTATTGCTTTGGAAAAACATAAGGTAATTATAAAAAATTTCAACAGTTTAGCAGAAAATACATAAATTGAATTTTTAAAATATGACCGTGCTGATTTTTGCAGCCTCTGCCCCGCAGGAGGGCGGCAGCCCTAAAGGGCTGCCGCCCGGATTGCCACATAGTGGCAATCTGTGTCTTTGCCCTCGTGAGGGCAAAGACACACCTGCGGGGCAGAGGCTGCAAATGCGTGGAAGCCCGGAGAATAACAAAGATTAAAAAGGCAAAGATAACACCGATAGGTTTATTGTTTTTATATAGGAATAGTTGGAAAGATAATGAACTTTAGGGGGATAGTTTTATATGATGATTGTTATTTTTTATAACAAAGTAACAAACAAAAGGAAGATTTTATAGAAAATATTCTAAATAAAATCAATTTTGGTATTCTAGATTACCGAATTATATATCGAAATGGTATATAATCAAAACATCAAATAAAACAAAAGAACAAAAACATAAACAGAAAAAATATTGATTGTAAAAGATTAAAAAATTATTATAAAGGAGAAATTTTATGCAAACATGGAAAGGCTTTACCCCCATTTTGGTATACGATAAAGCACAGGAGGATAAATCTGTATATTCTTTCTATCTAAGACCATTTGATGGCAGTTCATTGCCGGATTATATACCGGGTCAATTTATAGCAATAAAGTTTTGCACTCCGGATGGCGGTTGTTCAAAAGCAAGAGCATATTCACTTTCGGCAAAACCACATGAAAAATATTACAGAGTAAGCATTAAAAAAGCTGAAAATGGTGATGTAAGTGCTTTGATGTGCGATACAGTTAAAAAAGGCGATGTAGTACAGATAACTGCACCTTCGGGTAAATTCGTATTAAAGGAATCTGCTGCACCATTAGTATTAATTGGTGGTGGTATTGGAATTACCCCAATGATTACAATGGCTGCATCTGCATCAAATACAGGAAGACCTGTACATTTGATTTACAGTGCTCAAAACTCTTATCGTCACGCATTTAAAGAAGAAATCAGCAGATTGGTTGAAAAATCAGACAATATTAAACTTACAACAATTTATACTCGTCCTTTACCTGATGATAAATTAGGTGTAAATCATGATTTAGAAGGTAGATTGACACAAGATTGGGTAAATAATGAGCTACCACAAGATGGAGAATATTATTTCTGTGGACCAACCCCATTTATGAAAAGCGTTTATCATTTCTTAAAAGAAAAAGGTATCCCAAGAGAAGCTGTTAACTTTGAAGTATTTGAAGCCGGCGTTGATATCACAGCAGATTAATAAAATTAAAATAATAAAGTTTAGGGGGAAACATTATTGGAAAGACTAAAAAATAAGGTAGCAATTGTTACAGGCGGTGGTAAGGGTATAGGTTTGGGTGTTGCAACAGCATATGCAAAGGAAGGTGCTGACCTTGTTATTACAGGCAGAACACTCTCTACTTTGCAAAATACAGGGGAACGGTTGTCAAAAGAATATGGTGTCAATGTATTACCAATAGTAGCTGATGGAAGTGAAGAAGAAGAAGTTATCAAAGCAATTGAACAAACAATTGATAAATATCATAAAATTGATGTTTTGGTAAATAATGCACAGGTAGCTGTAAGCGGCGTACCTTTTGTAAAACAAAGCACATCTGATTTCTGTCTGGCAGTAAACACAGGTCTGTTTGCTACTTTTAACTATATGAAATATGCTTTCCCGTACTTAAAAGAAAGTAAAGGCAAAGTAATCAATTTTGCTTCAGGAGCAGGTATCTCGGGTAATCCGGGTCAAGGTTCATATGCAGCCGCTAAAGAAGGTATCAGAGGTTTATCCAGAGTAGCTGCAACAGAATGGGGCGAATTTGGTATAAATGTAAATGTTGTTTGCCCATTGGCAATGACACCCGGTTTAGCTAAATGGAAAGAAGAATACCCCGAAGCATATGACAGAAATATTAAAGGTATTCCACTTGGAAGATTTGGTGACCCTACCGATGATATCGGTAAAGTTTGTTTATTCCTTGCAACAGATGATTCCAGTTATGTTACAGGTGAAACAATCTCGGTACAAGGAGGCTCGGGTCTGAGAGCATAGTTGTTAATTAGAAATCTACTTTACATTGTTAAATTTACATAGCCTGCCCATAGCCAATTTATATTATGGTGGCACCGCACAATTTTGATATTTATATTTACTGGTACAAATTTTAAAATTTACGGTGTTATCGCAAGTGTTATCCGAAAAAAACAAAAGTAAGCTGCTCTTATTTGAGTGGTTTGCTTTTGTTTATGTTTGTGTTTAAAATAATGTTAAATTAAAAATATATGAAAAAGCTTTTTTAAATTTAAAATTGTATAAGAGTTTGCAGTGAGGACATAATAATAAAGCAACATTGACAAACAAAATTAAATCAAAATTATAGGAGGCTTTACTATGAATCAAACAAACAAAGCTATCGGCTGTACTGTATCACAATGTGCAAACCATTGCGGAAAAGAAAATTACTGTACACTTGATAAAATTACAGTAGGCACACATGAGGCAAATCCAACAAAAATTGAATGTACCGACTGTGAATCTTTTAAAATGAAAAGTGGCAATTATTAATCCAAAAGCGAGGTGGGACAATTCTTGTCCCACCTCGCTTTATTGTGATTAAAGGTGATGTAAGCAGTATTTAAAGGCGATTACAGCCTAAAAAAATACTAATAAATAAACTATATTATGTAAAAGACGTTAACATTAGATTAACATCTGATTTGCTATAATTCTTCCATATCTTATAATTAATAATATTATATATAAATTTATGGAGGGCGTTAAATGGATAAATATACTTTCTTGTTTGAAATCGGATTAATTCTTGTAAGTACAAAAATACTTAGTATCATTGCAAAAAGACTGGGGTTTCCTCAAGTTGTAGGTTCTTTGATTGCAGGTTTGGTTTTAGGCCCTGCGTTGTTGGGTCTGATATCTTCAAACATATTTTTGGACCAAGTGTCGGAAATTGGCGTTATTGTTTTAATGTTTGTTGCAGGCTTGGAAACAGATATCTCAGAGCTTAAAAAGACAGGTAAAGCTTCGTTCGTAATTGCCTTGCTCGGAGTTATTGTTCCTCTGGTAGGCGGATACATATTGGCATCATTCTTTAATGTGGAAACAGGCGACCATGTATTTCTGCAAAACTTGTTTATAGGTGTTATTCTTACTGCTACATCTGTAAGTATAACGGTAGAAACATTAAAAGAAATGGGTAAATTGTCTACCAAATCAGGGAATGCTATTCTTGGTGCAGCTTTGATTGATGATATCTTAGGTATCGTTGCTTTAACAGTTGTATCCGGTGCGGCTGATTCCAGCGTTAATCTCAGTGTAGTTCTTATGAAGATTGTTATGTTCTTTGTAATAAGTGGTGGACTTGGCTTTATTGTTGTTAAATTTTTGGGCTCATGGCTTGACCGCTTTGACAAAGATAATATTACCGTTACAATAGTTGCCTTTGCTTGTTGTTTATTCTTCTCATTTGTTTCGGAACATTTCTTTGGTGTTGCAGATATCACAGGTGCATTCGTAGTAGGACTTATTTTATCCAACACAAAATGTTCCCATTATGTTACAACACGTTGTGAAGGGATTTCAGCTTTACTTTTATCACCTGTTTTCTTTACCAATATAGGACTGAAAATGGTAATTCCTCAAATGTCAAATTCACTTATTTTATTTGCTATTTTACTGATAATTCTTGCAGTTGTAAGTAAAATTATTGGTTGTGGTCTTGGTGCAAAAATGTGCGGATTTTCCAATAAAGACAGTCTTTGTGTCGGCGTAGGTATGATTTCTCGTGGTGAAGTTGCCTTAATTATTGCTTCAAAAGGGGTAGCTTTGGGGTTGATGAATGAAAGCTTCTATGCACCTATAATACTGATGGTTGTAGTAACAACGGTTATTACTCCGATACTTTTGAAAATTGTATATAGAAATTCCAACAATGATTCAAAAAGAGTACAATTCTCTTAATAAAAAACCATTTAAAGAAGCTATTGCACAATGTTTTGCAATAGCTTCTTTTTTATAATATTTATGTTCACAGTTATTACTAATTATGGTATAATAAAAC
>JAVVRS010000142.1:0-4478 GCA_036654595.1 Oscillospiraceae bacterium
GCGAAGAAACCGCAAGCGAAGAAACCGCAAGCGAAGAAACCGCAAGCGAAGAAACTGCAAGCGAAGAAACTGCAAGTGAAGAAACCGCAAGCAACGAAGAAGATGATGATGATACCGTTCGTATTTACGGAACGATAACTTCTACAGATTCGGGTTCACAATTAAAAGAAAAATCAGAAGCAGCACCACAAGACGGTGAAAAAATTGCATCTGAAAAATTAGAAATAGGTTTAGATGGTTCCTTTATTATTGAAGAAGGTTGGAAGTACGAAATCGTTATTACCTATGACCGTACAGTAAGCGAACCGGAAACACCTCCGGGAGAAAACCATAACCCACCTGGTGAAGGTGCAGGCGGTCCGGATCGTAACATAAGAACTATCAACGAACCTGAAGTTCCATTGGCAAATACACCACCTGAAACAAAGACAATTATAGATGAAGATGTTCCTTTGGGAAATCTTCCTACAGCAGGCGGTAACGGTAGCAAAGCAATGGCAAAAGCAGGAGGCTTGATGTTACTGGTTGGCTCATTACTCAGAGTTGTTACTAAAAAACGTAAGCAAGATGATGAATAATAGCATAGCAAGCTAAGTACAAACCTAATGCAAAGGCAGGCAGTGAGAAATCACTGCCTGCCTTTTTTTTACGGGGGTTTATTATTTTTAGCTGTATCGTTGCCCTCAAATTTTGCTGTTATTAGGTTCTGCCCCGCAGGTACGGCTTTGTCCCTTAGGGACAAAGCCGTAGATTGCCACGTTGTGGCAATCCGATAGGCGTGCCGAAGGCACGCCTATCACCTGCGGGGCAGAAGCGGTGGGGGGACGCTGAAAGGTTCATATTATAAATCTTCCGGAGAAATATCTTTAGATATCATATCATCTGAATATAAAGCATAATTATTTTTGCCATGGCGTTTTACAAAATAAAGAGCAGTATCTGCTTGTTTGTATAAAGTTTCAAAATCATTATTGTCGGAGCTGCTTATAGAAACACCTATACTGCCATGTAGGGGATAGTGATTGTTTTCACCAACACGGAGAGAGGATAATTTATAAACCAAGGTATTCATAAGTTCAATTAGATTTTGTTTATCACCGATATCATACAAAAAGGCAAGAAATTCATCACCGCCGATACGACCGATAAGGTCATATTCGGAAAAACAAGAACGAATAATATTTGCAAAAGCTGTAATAGAATGGTCACCTTGTATATGACCTAATGTGTCATTAATATTTTTCAAATCATCTATATCAATAATTACAAAAGCACAGAGTTCATTGTTTTTTGTATTAAGAATATGTTTAATTTTTTGTTCAATGGCAGTTCTGTTGTATAAATTAGTCATACCATCAGTTTGGGCTTGTTTAAGTATGCTTATTTCTTTTGTTTTTGTTTTATCAATATCACGAAACAGAATATATACGAGAATATTTTCAGTATATGGGTCAGCAATCATTTCAATGGTTACATAAACCCATTTTGTTTGATTGTTTTGTATGATACGGATTTCTGTTTCTTTTTCGGTGTTTCCATTTGCGAAGTCGGCAAAAAGACTGTTTCTATCAAAGAAATGTTTTATAAAATCTCTGTCATCAGGATAAACTATTTCATTAACAGCTTTATTCAATAATGATGTGGGGTCTAAATTTAAGCTTGAGCTTACAATAGAGAGATTATTTCCGCTTGCATGTTCAATCTTCATCTCTGTAAGATTTGCTTCAAAGTATAGCATAGCATCTTTGGAAAGCAAATTGATATGTTTATTCATACGTTCATAAGCGAGTTCTTTTTCATATTGTTCAGTAACTTCCATAAAAGAAACGACGGCATAAATAGGGTGCTGGGTATCATCAAAAATAACACTGCCATCAAAGCGATACCAACCCCAGTGGTTATCTTGTTCATTTTTTTTCATTTTGACAAATGCTTTGGCAGTAGGTTGACCGGCAATTAACTTTTCATAAAAATCAATGTAAGTTTGAGCAGACTCTTTAGACATACCTTCTTTTTCAACACAAGAATAAGGAACATTATGGTTAATTTGACTAAAACCGAAGGTATTAACGCTATTTTTTTGCAGATAAGCAGTTCTTGTTGCAATATCATATTTAATAATAAAGCGGTCAGAGTGAGAAACAACAATTTGAAAAAGTTCTTCATTTTGCCGTAGAATTTTATTTTCCAATTCCTGCTCATGTTGTTTGGTAATATCTTCAATTGAAATAATAGCAGATACCGGTTCATCATTGCTGTTAAAAATGGTAGTAAAATGTGAGCGGCACCAACCAAACCCACCAATTTTTAATTTACGACGCAGAGTAAATTGACCTGATTTTTCACCTTTATGAATTGCTTTATAAAATTCAATAAAATCATTTACACTTTCGGAGGCAATAAAATTCATTGAAATAATACTATACGGAACATTTTTGGCATTAGTTGGAAAGTCAAACATATCAACTGATTTTTGCAGCATATAAACTGATTTGTCAGCTACTGTGTAGCGATATACTACTTTACCGCTTTGTTTAATTGCAAGGCTGTATTCTTCATCACGAATACGAAGGTTTTCTTCAGACTGTTTAGAAGCAGTTATATCTAAAAGCACTGCATTTATACGAATAACATTTGCCCAACGATCAGCGACTGTACCACGCAAATTAATCCATAGATAGTTGCCATTTTTGGCTCGCAGACGATAAACACAATCTATAGAATTGCCGCCTGCCATCACTTGAGTGAACTTATCACGCAGCATATCAATTTCTTCATCAACATACATTGCAGTTAAATTGGTTTTTATTATTTTGTCATACTCATCTTTGGTATAACCTGTCATTCCCCAAACACCGTCATTGTAGTATACAGATTCAAACCCATTGGAAGAATATTCATATACAGCAAGTCCACCGGGTATACTGTCGGTCAACAGCTTGAGCTGTGCCAGTGTTTCATACTGTGATGTGACATCTGTTGCCACACCAAAGCCCCACATTTTACCGTCCTCCATGCGAACCGAGCGGAAATTATCATTCACACGGATAATAGTACCATCTTTGCGGCACATTCTGTAGTTTAAGCTTTGGTTTGCGGGTTCTGCCGCTAATTTACGGATTGCGGTAGAAAAAATACTGCGGTCCTCTTCAATAAGCAGCTTTGTATAATTATTATTAAAAAGTGTCTGAATTTCAGCTTGAGTATATCCGGACATTTCTTCAAAGCCATGGCTAACATAATCCACATGAATTTGGTCAAATAATTGGCAACTATGTACACCACCCGGAATATTTTCAATAATTGTTTGAATTTCGGCATTGGCAAATTCCAATTGTTTCTTTTGTGCTTGAAGCTTACTTTCCATATGTATTATGTCTGAAATATCCATACAAAAGCATAACAGTTCAAATGTACCATTGCTTTCATATTTATGAGTGTATTCACGAAGCCAAATATCATTGCCGGCTTTTGTTTTAACACGATATGTAAAGGTGCGGTGTTCATCTATTCCCATAGCGTCCACATCATGTTCCATTCCGGTAATGTCATCAGCATCACTCATACAGTTAACAAAAAGACCTCCGATTACAGATAAAAATTCATCTTTATTTTGATACCCCAACAAATTCACAAAAAAATCATTTACATATTTCAGACGAAATCCCGCAGCTGCATCACAGCAAATTAAACCTCCGGGAATAGTTGTATTTAAAAAACTATCTTTGATTTGTTGTATTTTTTGAGCAGCAATAGTTAATGGATAAAACTCACTGTCTGTTTGTAAGCTTGTTGGTAAAGACATATGTAAAGATGATATTAAAAAGTACCCATTAGACCGTACACAAGCAGTTGTAAGACGACACTCAAGCTGACTGCCCATGGTATGGTCTGTTATTAACACGTTACCAAAAACGGTGCCGCAATCCTCTGTCAACATGGTTTCTGACATATTCTCAAAAGCAATTGTATATCCCGGCGGAAATTGGCTGATTTCTTCAAGAAGAAGTCGCCATGCTGATTCTTTGCCGTGAACAATTTCAAAAGCTCCTGTTCCAAACCATGAAATGTTGTCGGTCAAACAAGCTAAAGCTTCCCCTAAATTACGTTGTTCCATATGAGTACGGATAAAATGTTGTGTAATTGCGATTGGAGAATTGCAATACATATAAATTCCTCCATGTCTAAACTAAATATAATTGCACTGTACCACACTCGCAAATTTCCGTTATGGTATTAAACGGATTTTTTCTTCAAAGCATATAGCCTTTCAAGGTGGCTCTACTGATGTATATATATTACCACTGCTACAATTAATTTGCAAATAAATTGCATTTACGGACAGATAAAATGCAGGACAATTGTTTATGGCGTAGATTTTTTTTTGGGGGGGTAGACAGAATAAATATATAGCTTATATCTTACGAAGAAGCCGAGGCGGCACAATCCCCACGTCCCACGTTCCGTGGGACGTGGGG
>JAVVRS010000143.1:0-4461 GCA_036654595.1 Oscillospiraceae bacterium
TGGCAATTAAGCGGATTGCCGAAGGCAATCCGCTTTTGTGGGGCACGATTGCGGCTTGGCTAAGCAAAATACAGGAGAAGCAATAAGTTATATGTAGCTTTTTGTCAGCTGTTATTGTTAGGAAAACAGTAATGTTGAGGATTAATGTTGCTAAAACAAAGTGCATTGATAAAATTTTGTATAGGTGAGAGCTGCAAATTTAGATTATATTGATTTTTTGAACAAAGTAAGTGCGATTTACTTTTATTAATATTTAAGTTATAATATCAAATATAAAGTATATTTTATATATTATTCAGTCAAAAAAGCGAGGGTTTAGTCAATTGCAATAACACTATAAAAAAAGAGGTGAAACAGATGGAAAAACAACTGGTAGAAATAGAAGGAACGGTAGAAAATATAGTCTTCCGAAATGCGGATAATGGGTTTACTGTTTTAGAACTTGATAGAAATGATACATTGCTTACAGTGGTAGGTGAAATGCTTGGAGTTGAAGCCGGCGAAAAACTGAAATTGCATGGATTTTTCACAAGTCATGCAACCTATGGAAGCCAGTTTAAGGTGCAAGCTTATGAACGCACCTTGCCATCTACCGCAAATGCAATAGGTAAATATTTAGCTTCGGGTGCGGTGCGGGGAGTAGGGCCGATATTAGCAAAAAGACTTGTAGATGCTTTTGGTGATAAAACATTGGATATATTGGAAAAAGAACCGGAACGATTGAGTGAAGTTAAAGGTATTACACCAAAAAAAGCAGAAGCTATTGCAGTGGAATATAACAAGCTGTTTGGAATAAGAACGATTATGTTGTATCTTTCAAAATTTGGAATACAGTCGGTTACGGCAATAAGTATATGGAAAAAATGGGGAACAACTGCTAAAGAGGTAATAGAGGACAACCCATATGTGTTGTGTACACAAGATTTTGGATTAACCTTTGAAGCTTGTGAGGAGATAGTACGCTTGCAAAATCTTGAAGTTGATGCAATTAAGAGAATGAAAGCGGCAATATTTTATATATTAAAGGGCAATACATACAGTAATGGACATACCTGTTTACCGCTGGATAAACTGGGGACAACAGCAGTGCGATTGACTGATGACGGAATTAATATTTTTGATGAAGCGATTGATGAAGAAATTGATGATAAAGAATTAGCTGAACTGAAGGTAGGTGGCAGAAAATATATTTATTTACCACAGATGTTTGAAGCAGAAAGCTGCGTTGCACAGCGTGTTAAGCTTATGCTAATGCTGGAAACGGAAGTAGCAACAGATTATACCAATGAGATTGCAAAGCTTGAAAAACAAGCAGGTATAAAATATGCCGAAAGACAAAAACAAGCTATCGGTGAAGCAATGAACCATAATTTGTTTATACTGACAGGCGGACCGGGTACCGGAAAAACCACTACTATTAATGCAATTATTTCACTGCTTGAAAAACAAGGTAAATCTGTGGTTTTGACAGCACCGACAGGACGTGCGGCAAAACGCATGACACAGGTAACGGGGCATGAAGCTAAAACAATACATCGTTTGCTTGAAGTTGATTTCAGTGATACCAATAATTTAAAATTCAGACGTAATGAACAAAACCCATTGCCGTTTGACACTATAATAGTAGATGAAGTTTCAATGGTAGATGTGTTGTTGATGCAGTCACTCTTTGCGGCACTTAGAATGGGTTCAAAGCTGGTTTTGGTAGGAGATGCGGACCAGTTGCCATCAGTAGGTGCAGGTAATGTCCTGCGTGATTTTATAGCGTGTGAGCGTATAGCTTGTGTACAGCTTAAAGAAATTTTCCGACAGGCGGCAGAAAGCTTGATTGTTACCAATGCACATATTATTGTAGAAGGAGAAATGCCGATACTTGATGTGCGTGACAAAGATTTTTTCTTTATGAACCGAGATACCAGTGAAGAAATGATAAAAACGGTAGTAGATTTATGCAGTCGCCGTTTGCCTAAAAAATACGGATATTCACCGATGTGGGATATTCAGGTACTTGCACCGACAAGAATTGGTGCGGCAGGTACAACGGAACTTAATAAGGCATTACAGCAAAAACTTAATCCGGCGGCACAAGGTAAAGAACAGATAACAACAGACGGACGTATTTTGCGTGTCGGTGATAAGGTAATGCAGATAAAAAACAATTATGATTTACCATGGACAGACCCTAACGGTGAATTGGGTACAGGCGTTTATAATGGTGATATAGGTCTTGTTAAAATGATTGATAAAGGCAGTAAAACAATTCTTGTTGATTTTGAGGACAGAGTTGCAGAATATAGTTTTGATATTGCCGACCAATTGGAACACGCATATGCAATAACGATACATAAAAGTCAAGGCAGTGAATTTGAAGCGGTAGTGATACCGATAATGTCATTTGGCAGTAAAATGCACTATCGCAATCTTTTATATACAGCGGTGACAAGAGCTAAAAGTAATTTGATTTTACTGGGTAATCCGGCTACAATAAAGAAGATGGTTGAAAATAATCGTAAAACCATACGATATACCAATCTCTTGGAAATGCTTTTAGATGACACAGAATTTTGACATAATGCCAAAGGTGTGTAACGTATGAATATTTTAAATGAAATATTGTTGCTTATTTTTCCTCAAAAGTGTATTTACTGTGGTAAAATTGTATCAAAGACTGTATACTCATGTAATGAGTGTAATGAAGAATTGCCGCTTATAAAAGGCGAAATTTGTCAAAAATGCGGTGCACAAATTCAGCGGTGCAGTTGTGATAATAAAAAAGTACTTTTTGTACGCAATATAGCACCTGCTTATTATGAAGATGCTATGAAAAAAGCAATAAAACAATTTAAATTTAAAGGTTGTAAACATTTTGCGGTTCCATTTGCCAAGCTTATGGCAAAAACATTTGAAAAAGAGTACAGCGATATTAAATTTGATTATATTACAGCAGTACCAATGTATCCCAAAAGAGAACGGACAAGAGGTTATAATCAAGCAGTATTGTTGGCAAAAGAGCTTTCGGATATAACCGGTATTGCATTAAAATCAGATTTGCTTACAAAATATCGTGACAATAATGTTCAGCACAGGTTGGACGCAAAGGAAAGAGCAGATAATGTAAAAGACGTTTACAGTGCAAATAAAAAAGCTTTGAATAAAACTATTCTGCTTGTAGATGACATATGTACAACATCATCAACATTGAACGCTTGCACAGCAGAATTGCTTAAACAAGGTGCAAAACAAGTCTATTGTATTACAATCGCAATTGTAATAAACAGTAAATAGGAGGAATTACCGAAATGGATATAGGAATAGATTTAGGCACTGCAACAGTACTTATTTATATTAGCGGACAAGGAATTGTACTGCGTGAGCCATCAGCAATTGCAGTAAGCTCATCAAATGAAAAAGTACTCAAGGTTGGTGCGGAAGCTTTTGAAATGATTGGTAAAAATCATGGTAAAATTAAGGTGGTAATGCCGCTTAAAGATGGTGTTATCTGTGATTATCGTTTAGCTGAAGAGATGATAAAATATTTAATTAAAAAGATTACCGACGGTAAAATTGTAAAACCACGCATTGCAATTTGTATACCTTCGGGAACAACATCAATTGAATCAAATGCGGTGGTTGATGTTGCGGTTGCATCAGGTGCAAGAAAAGTATATTTAATTGAAGAACCTGTAGCGGCAGCAATTGGTGCAGGTATTGATATTACACAATGCAATGGTCAAATGGTGGTTGATATTGGGGGCGGTACTGCTGATATTGCAGTAATTTCCATGTGTGGAATTGTCAGTAAAACATCTTTGCGTGATGCGGGTAATAAAGTAAATGATGAAATTGTACGTCATGTAAGGGCACATTATAATGTGTTGATTGGTGATAAAACTGCCGAACAGATAAAAATTGAGATTGGGAATATTTATCTTGGTGATGAAGATGAAAAGTGTTGTGCAAAAGGCAGAAATCTTATGACAGGACTGCCGATAAAGATAAATATTACACGCAATGAATTGGTCCCAATATTTCGCCGTCATGCCGAGGTAGTGATTTCAGGGTGTCGGTCGGTGCTTGAAAGAACACCACCTGAATTGGTAGGTGATGTATCAACCAATGGTTTGACAATGACAGGCGGAGGCTCATTAATTAAAGGTTACCCCGAGTATATTAAGGAACGTACCGGTATTAATGCAGTAGTTGCGGAGAATGCAATAGAATGTGTAGTAATTGGGACAGGCAAATCGTTTGATTACATTGAAACATTGTTTGACGGATTTAAGAATACGCCTACCTATAGCCACGAATAGTCTACCGGCGACCTCCGGCGAACCGTGGCGAAACTCCCTCCGTCACTGCGGTGTCGGCGAACCGCCGGACGAATTGCACCGCCGTTTAAGTTGCAGCAATTTGCAGCTTGCGTTTGGCGGTGGTGGGGGCGAAACTCCCTCAGTGAGGGAG
>JAVVRS010000144.1:0-4460 GCA_036654595.1 Oscillospiraceae bacterium
CGGTTTGCACTTGAAGCGGCGAAGCCGCTTGCGGTCTTTGACCGCATTGTGCCGCCCCAATGTAGCTCTCGGTGAAGCGACGCTCAGATATGACCGAAGATTATTATATTAATCAATAAGGTGATTTCACCTATAAGTATAGCATAAGTGATTAAATTTCGGTACAATTCAAGCAGATTAACAGCAGTAAAACCTAAACAAGAGGGTGAAGTTTAAGCTTTAAGTTTCATTGACTTTTGTTTTAATTTATGAGATAATATTTAAGTTAGACAGCTGAAACGCGTATAATTCCTAACGGGATTTTATGCGTTTTTTGTTTTTCGTAGTTTTTAGGCAGCTTTTCTCTGATAAAGACTCCAAAATAAATATAATTCGGGAGGTTACTTATGCAACAATCAGAAAAAAGCAACTATTTGGCGGAGGAGAAAATTTCAAAGTTACTCTTTAAATTTTCTGTTCCATGTATTATATCACTGCTTGTCAGTGCATTTTATAATATTGTAGACCAAATTTTTATTGGACACAGTGAACTGGGATATCTTGGAAATGCCGCAACGGGAATAGTATTTCCCATACTTATTATTTCATTGGCATTTGCATGGTGTTTTGGTGACGGAGCCGCCGCTTATTTAAGTATATGTCAAGGCAAGAAAGATTCGGAAAATGCTCATAAATGTATAGGCAGTGCAATTACGATTACTTTAATTGTAAGTATTGTTTTAATGTTTATTTTCTTGGTATTTAAGGAACCACTGTTGCGTATTTTCGGAGCTTCCGATGCAACAATTGTTATGTCAATGGACTATTTTACAATTATAATTGCGTCCTTGCCTATATTCATGCTGATGAATATGATGAACTCGGTAATTCGAGCCGATGGCAGCCCCGGATTTTCTATGGCATCAATGACGATAGGTGCAGTCATCAATATTATATTGGACCCTATTTTTATTTTCGGCTTACATTGGGGAATTAAGGGAGCAGCATATGCTACAGTAATTGGACAGATTATTTCATTTACAATAAGTGCAGTATATTTTACTCGCACGAAAACATTTAAACTTACTGCTGTTAGTTTTATTCCGAATTTCAAGGTATTCAGTCATGTAATTGGACTTGGAATATCGACATTTATTACAGAGATGTCAATTGTTGTAACAGCATTGATATGTAATATAATGTTGTTCCATTATGGGACATTATCTATTTACGGTCCGGATATACCAATTTCAGTAATTAGTATTGAAACGAAAGTATTTACAATTGTAATCAATATTGTAGTGGGTATCATTTTAGGAGCACAGCCAATTTTAGGGTATAATTACGGAGCAAAAAAATATGACCGTGTAAAAGAAACTTATAAATTGGTTTTAATAGCGACATTGATAATTGGTATATTATCAACCTTTATTTTTGAAATTTTCACACAGCAGGTTATAGGTATTTTTGGTGCAGGTACAGCATTATATAATGAATTTGCACAGATGACATTCCGAATTTTCTTGTCACTTGTCACATTTACCTGTGTAATTAAGGTAACATCTATCTTTTTTCAAGCAGTAGGTCAGCCAATCAAGGCAGCAATAACCTCATTGACCAGAGAAATTATTTGTTTTGTACCGCTTGTAATTATTTTAGCCCGAATGTTTGGTATTAAAGGTATTTTATTTGCAGGACCGATATCAGATTTTATTGCAATGATAGTTACAATTGTTTTGACAGTACAATTCTTTAGATCCTTGGATAAAGAAAAATCAGCAGATGAAGCAATGCAGAAACAAATTATACAACCCTCACACAAAGGTGTAATTGTTACCATTGCAAGAGAACATGGTTCAGCAGGTAAACAGATTGGACAATTGGTTGCAAAACAACTCAACATACCATGCTATTATAAAGAAACAGCAATGTTGGCAGCACAGCAAAGTGGTCTTGCTGAGCAGTTTATCTCTGAAATCAATTCAAAATCACCGGCTGTACTGCATGATTTATATCTAAGTACTAATGTTATACAACAAGCAATTGTTGCACAACAGCAGGTTATTGAAAATATAGCCGCACAAGGTTCTTGTGTTATTATTGGTCGTGCAGCAGATTATGTGTTGCGTGACCATGAAGATGTAGTTCGTATTTTCATCTATGCACCGAGCAGTTACCGTATAAAAAAGGTTATTGAGATGTATGGTGATACAAAGGAACAAGCTGAAAAAAGTTTAAAGCGTTCCGATGCCGCAAGAGCTGCTTATTATAAAAATATTTCGGGTCTGCATTGGGGAGAAGCCAAAAACTATGAACTGTGTATTGACGGTTCAATTGGTATTAATAAAACTGCTGATGCAATCTGTGCTTATTTAAAAAGCAGAGCGGAGAGATAAAACCAAACATATAAGCTACAAACCAATGCCTCTGCACCATAAGGTGCAGAGGCATTGGTTATTTTCTCGCATAAAACCTTGCTTTTGCCTCGCCACTCGGCACCCCACAGGGGCGGCTTTGCCGCCCAATTGTTGCTTTGCAACAATAACGCAGGTTGACTGAAAGTCAACCTGCGTCTGTGGGGTGCCGAGTGGACGAAATTAGATTAAACGGCAGCGGATAAGCAAACGATTTCCACCGTCAAAGTTGCAGGTAAAGAGAGTGATATCCCAGTCACCTTGATGTAAGCCATCTATATCGTTGCCGTCAATTTCTTCTAAAGCGGAAACAGTATAGGAATAAACTTCACCCGTTAGTGAGGTAAAGGTTACAGTGTCGCCAACAGCGAGTTCCGAGAGGGTTTTAAAATGGCTTTTGTAATTGTGACCGGCAATAATCAGCTTAGAGGGAGCTCCCTCTGCATTACCTTCATAGCGGCAGACCGAGAGTTTAAGAAGATAGTCGGTACATTCGTCCAAAACGGGCAGTTCAAGGTTTAGCTTAGGTATGCTGAGTATTCCGCTTACCTTGCAACCCTCGGGTAATATAGGTCGTGTATCAGTGTCTGTGTGTGGTTGATTTGCCAAAACGGTGTTAGTAGTGTTGGTAGTGTTGTCAGTGGCGGTAACTTGTGCCAGTAAAGCGGCAGAAGTTTGAGCTGCATTGCGGTCCTCCCATGTAAAATACAAACCCATACCGCAGGCAATAAGGAGCAATAAAGCTCCGGCAGCTATCATAAAGCAGGCAGCTTTTTTATTTGTCATCTTGGTTCTCCTTGCGACGATATGTACGAAAACCAACAATCAACAGAATTGTACCGCCGCCGCCTAAGATAAGCATCAACTTTTTATTTTGTCCTGTTGCCGGAATTAAATCTCCGCTAATTTCGGTATCAACATCTTGTTCTGTGGGAGATTGAACAGGGAGTGGTTCTGTTGTTTGGGTAGGCTTAGTAACAGATGATGACGAGTTATCAGGGGGCTGATATGGCTTGCCATGGCTACCACCGTGATGAGAAATCGGAGTTTGAGGACGAGGCAGTTCAATTGGTTCAATAGGGTTTACAGGAAGTCCTGTGTCTTGATTAATTTCAGGTTTTAGGTCAACAGAAACAGGGGAGGTTGGTAAAAACCCGTTAGGAACTTCTTCGGAGATGAAGTAGGTTTCACCTAAAGGCATCTCTTTAAATTCAACCTTACCAAGGGTATCGCTTATAACAACGGTAACTTTTGGGTCCTCGGCATCAAGAGCGTTGTTTTTGTTGATATCAATATGGATAGATACCGGGACATTGGGCATTGGTTGAATACTGTTTTTTTCAAAGACGTTAGCTATAACATTATTGGTAAGAACATTGTTGATAACTTCATTATTGGGTATTGGTTCGTTAGGGAAATCCTTAGGATAAATCTTAATTGTTGCATCGGGTAAGATGTCAACTGTGTAGTGTAGGTTTTGGTCAAAGGAGTGATAAATCTGAGTTTGGTTTTGCACAAGGTCATATGTACCGAAAGGAAGATTTTGAGCAACAACTTGACCACGTCTGTTACCTGCAAGCTTGCGAACAATAGGATTATTGTTATCGGTGATATCAGTCAGGGTAAATTCATCTTTGGTAATAGGCAGATGTAAAGCACCTGTAAGATTATTCATTACCATGTATTCAAGGTCAGCTTTTACGGGTTCGTTTGTTAGTGTGATGGCTTTAGTTTGCTCAGCGGCAGTCAAGGTTATTGAGTGTTCACCTGTGTCCTTGATATATCCGATAGGCGGATTAATTTCACGCAGATAGTAAGTGATATCGCCTAAAACGGGAGCGGTGTTGTATTTAGCGGTTGCAGTTACCGGAAGCGGCAGCTTGTCAAAGGTAAGTGAGCCGTTTTGTGTTACAGCGGTAGCAAGCGGCGTATCATTTGGACTGTGAGCAGAGGCGGCAAATAAGCCGTATTCCGCACCGGTGAGCAAAATGTTTGTTCTCACGGCATCTTGTTTGGTAATGTTAATTGCACCGCTGTGAGGGTAGTTTTTCCAATTCAGTGTGTACT
>JAVVRS010000145.1:0-1320 GCA_036654595.1 Oscillospiraceae bacterium
TACAACAACAGATGAAGCAGCGGTTTTTGAGTATAGTAAGCCATAATTTTTTAAAATAAGGATAAATAATAATATAAAGATTGAATTATTGTGAGAAATCTGATAAATTATAAAGTAATGGATTTTTTACATAAGTGATTGTCTGATTGCATAATTGCGTACAATCGTATAAATATTAGGAGGAACATAAATTATGTCAGTATTTGAACTTGACACAGATTTTCAGAAAGATGTTTCAATAAAAGTAATCGGTGTTGGCGGCGGCGGCGGTAACGCAGTCAATCGTATGATTGAAGGCGGTATGCAGGGTGTGGAATTTGTATCGGTAAATACAGATATTCAAGCACTTAATCATTCTAAAGCAGAACAGAAGCTTGTTATTGGGGATAAGCTTACAAAAGGCAGAGGTGCAGGGGGTTCTCCTGAAAAAGGACAGCGTGCAGCTGAAGAAAGCAGAGAAAAAATTGCAGCGGCAATCAAAGGCTCTCAAATGATATTTATTGCCGCAGGTATGGGCGGCGGTACAGGAACCGGAGCCGCTCCTGTTGTAGCTCAGGTTGCAAAGGAAATGGGTATACTAACCGTTGCAATTGTTACAAAGCCTTTTGAATTTGAAGGTAAAAAAAGAATGGATCAAGCTGAAGAAGGTATTATTACCCTTAGAGAACAGGTTGATGCTTTGGTTATTATTCAAAATGAACGCCTAAAAGCTTTGTCCGATGTTAAAATTACAATGCTCAATGCTTTCTGTGAGGCGGATAATGTACTGCGTCATGGGGTACAAAGCATCTCCGATTTGATTTACAGACCGGGTCTTATAAATTTGGACTTTGAAGACGTTTGTCAAATTATGCGTGGAGCAGGTACTGCACATATGGGTGTGGGACGTGGCTCGGGTAAAGATAAAGCTGTGGAAGCGGCTAAAGAAGCAATTACATCTCCATTGTTGGAATCTTCAATAGATGGGGCACAGAGGGTAATACTCAATGTATATGCACCTCTTGATGTAACCTTGGACGAAATTACAGAAGCGTCCAACATTATCAGAAGTGCCGCACACCCAGATGTTAATCTTATCTTCGGTATTGGTTTTGATGAAAGCCTAGATGATGAAGTTGTATTTACTGTTGTTGCTACAGGCTTTGATAATCAAAGCGATTTTTCTGTTCCGCCTACATATCGTTATAACAGCAACACAGGAACAGGCAGTTCACGAGTACAACAACAGCAAGCTGCTCCAAAACAACAGCAACAACAAATGCAGCAGCAAGCTGCACAAAGAAAACCTGCCGCTCCTGCCGCACAAAGCTATAGTGTATC
>JAVVRS010000145.1:1364-4411 GCA_036654595.1 Oscillospiraceae bacterium
GATTCACCATCAAACGAAAAAGAAAACACAACAGATGTTTTTGGTGATATCTTTGATGACAGTGATGATGATGATATCATCACAAGACTTTTCAGAAGAAAATAATATATAATTTAGACTTGATAGTCTTGGTACTGTAAATCAAAATATAAGGTACAAACATTATTGAGCCTGTCCTGCATGGGCGGGCTCTGATTGTTGTAAATTGGAGGAGATTGTTTTGGAATACAATCTATCGTATAAAATCATGGGCGTAAAGCCATCTGCAATAAGAGAAATTTTAAAGCTGTCCTCAGACCCGTCAATTATAGCATTTTCGGCAGGTAATCCTGCACATGAAGCGTTTCCGATAGAAGCGGTCACGGAAATTACCGCTGATATAATGGCTAACGACCCAATCACCGCATTGCAGTATTCGGTGACAGAGGGGTATGCACCATTGCGTGAAACAATGAAAAACCTATGCAGGACACGTTATGGCTTTGATATGGCAAATGATGACTTGCTTATAGTAAGCGGAGCACAGCAGGGCATAGAGTTCGCCTGTAAGGTATTCTGCAATGAAGGCGACAGCATAATTTGTGAGGACCCAAGCTTTATCGGCTCGCTCAATTCTTTCAGAAGCTATGGTACAAACCTTATTGGCGTACAGCAGGAGCAGGACGGCATGAATATGGAAATGCTGGAAAAAACATTGAGCGAAGCAAAAAACATTAAGCTGATATATGTTATACCGAATTTTCAAAATCCCACAGGCAACACCATGAGCTTGCAAAAAAGAAAAGAATTGTATCGTCTTGCCTGCAAATATAATGTAATGATTATAGAGGATAATCCATACGGTGAGCTGCGTTTTGAGGGCGAAGATATACCGAGTATAAAATCATTTGATACAGAGGGCAGAGTTATCTATGTCGGAAGCTTTTCAAAGATACTTTCACCCGGTTTGCGTGTGGGTTATGTCGTATTAAATAACGCACTGTCGGGTAAATTTGTTGTGGCAAAGCAATGCAGTGATGTGCATACCGCAATTTTAAACCAGATGATATGTGAAAAGTTTATTACGCAATACAATTTAGATGCACATATAAGTAAAATAAGGGAAATGTATAAACAAAGAAGCAGCTTGATGCTGGAGCTTTTGAAAGAACATTTTTCAAAAAAAGTTACCTTTACCCACCCACAAGGCGGACTGTTTATATGGTGCACAATGCCGCATGGGACAGATACCGCAAAATTTTGCTCCGAAGCTATCAGCCGCTATGGTGTTGCGGTAGTGCCGGGCAATGCCTTTAATTGTGATGTCAATGCAGCATCAGATTGCTTTAGAATAAATTTTTCATCACCAAGTGAGCAAAATATTATCAAAGGCTGTGAATGTTTGGGTAAACTGACAAAAGAATGGTTCGGAAATTGATGGATATAAAAACTTTAAAGCAAAGCCGAACAGAGATAGATAATATAGATGCTCAAATTGCACGATTGATGGTAGACCGAATGAATATAATGGAAGCTGTTGCAGAGTACAAACAAAGCACCGGCTTGCCAATACTGAATACACAGCGTGAACAGGAAGTATTGAGTCATATTGCCTGTGAAGCTCCACAATATGAGGACAGCTTGAGAATGTTGTATTCGGTGATATTTGAGCTCTGCAAAGAAAGACAGTTTCAGCTGATGGCAAAAGCAAGCGATTTGACGGCAGAGGTACAAAATTCACTGCAAAAAGAAATCAATGATGAAGATGGTTTGAAAATAGCTTGTCAAGGAGTTGAAGGAGCTTATTCACACATTGCGGCAAGAACAGTTTTTAAACAATCTGCGATTACATTTTATAAAACATTCAGTGATGTGTTTGAGGCAGTTCAAAGCGGTAAAGCAGATTTTGGTGTGTTGCCGATTGAAAATTCCACAGCAGGCTCGGTCAACGAAGTTTATGACCTTATGAGCCATTATCGTTTTTACATTGCAAAAAGTGTCAAGCTTAAAATTGACCACTGTTTGGTTGCTTGCGAGGGTACAACACCACAGAGCATTAAACGTATTTATTCTCATGAACAAGGCTTGCGTCAATGCAGTGAACTTATAAAAAGCTTCAATGCTCAAGCAATGCCAACACTGAACACAGCAGGTGCGGCAGAGTATGTATCGACACAAAACGACACAAGCATTGCGGCGATATCATCATTGATGACAGCAAAACTTTATGGTTTGCAAGTTTTGCAGACAGCGGTACAAAATGCAGGCTACAATTACACAAGATTTATAATAATTTCAAAGAAGCTTATTATTTCGGATACGGCAGACAGAATAAGCTTGTCAATGAGCATACCGCATATTTCGGGGTCACTTAACCAAATACTTATGTTGTTTGCGGCACACAGACTTAATTTAACTAAACTGGAATCACGTCCGATACCAAATACAAACTTTGAATTTATGTTTTATTTTGATATTGAGGGTAAAATAAAAGATAAAGCAGTGTTACAGCTTATTGAACAGTTAGCACAAAGTTCACAGAGTTTTCATTTTCTGGGAAATTACAATCAGCTTATAACCGACGGAGAATTATCATAGCAGAGGCTTTACCCTCCCCCCGAAGCTCCGCCCCGCCGGCTCCGGGCAAAATTGCCCGGGGATTGCCGCAAAGCGGCAATCCGTGAGGCTTGCCGAAGGCAAGACCTCACGCCGGCGGGGCGGCGGGGGAGCAGCAGAGGTGGGGGAGAAGCCGCCGAAAGAAATTTGATAAACAATATGAAAGCTTTTGCTTGCAATATGATGTTTTATTTGATATAATGTGTAGGCATGAATTGAGATTGTATCACATTTTATAAAAATAAATGCTAATACAGGACAGTGTACATATTTTATCATGCAGATGTATGGGTCCTGTGCAACAAGATGCCGTGAACCATGTCAGGCGGGGAACCGAGCAGCATTAAGCGGATTTTCATGTGTGCCGCAGGTAATCTGTACATCTGTGTGGTAAAGTATGTAGGCTGTCTTATATTTTACCAAGAGAGATTTCATTGTCGGATTGGCTTCAT
>JAVVRS010000146.1:0-2696 GCA_036654595.1 Oscillospiraceae bacterium
ATCAGATTTTAATATTCCTACAGAACGTGGTGTTGTTATAACAAATCCGCCTTATGGTGAAAGAATGTTAGATATTAAAACTGCACAAGGTTTATATAAAGCATTTGGTAAAACTATAAAACCAAGCAGTAATCATCGTGCATATATAATTACACCTGATGAAGAATTTGAAACTCATTTTGGAAGAAAAGCCGATAAAAAACGTAAATTGTATAATGGTATGTTGAAATGTAATTTATATATGTATTTTAAATAATATATCACTAATACAATAATTAGGAGGTACAAGTATAATGTCAGAGTTCATCTGCCCAATTTGTAAAGCATTACTTGTTACCGAGGATAAAACATTAAAATGCAATGCAGGACATAGTTTCGATATCTCTAAATATGGTTATGTAAATTTGTTTATATCTCAAAAAACAGGTGTGCATGGTGATGATAAACTTATGGTTGCCGCAAGAACACGCTTTCTCAGCAAAGGTTTTTATAATTCATTACTTGAAAATTTAATCACTGCTGTACAAAAATATTTTACCCCAAATGGGATACTTTTAGATGCAGGTTGCGGTGAATGTTGGTATACAGCAAGCATATTTCATAAATTGTATACCAACAACCCACATATGACGGCAATTGGTATAGATATCTCAAAAGAAGCATTGAAAACAGGTGCAAAACGCTGCAAAGACTTACAGCTTGCAGTTGCCAGTATTTACAATATCCCTGTTAAAGATAGCTCTTGTGATATGGTGTTAAATATTTTTGCACCTAATGTTAACAATGAGTTTTGTCGTGTGTTGAAAGCTAAAGGTATATTAATAAAGGTTGTACCTTTAGAAAAACATTTATGGAGCCTAAAACAGGCAATCTATGATAAACCGTATTTGAATAAGCCCGATGACCCATACATAGAGGGGTTTAATTTGATTGAAACTATAGAACTGCGTGAAAAAATCAGTCTTTCGTCTAACGAAGAAGTTGAAGATTTATTTAAAATGACACCATATTATTATAAAACAGGTAAATCGGACCAACTGAAGCTTGCAGAGATATCATCACTGGATACAGAACTTGAATTTGGCATATTAGTTTATCAAAAGCTCAGTTAAAAAAAGATACACCGCCATCGCAGCTGCGATGGCGGTGTATCTTTTTATCTAGTTAAAGTTTACGAGGATAAGTTATGCTGCGGCTTGCCGGGGCGGCACAATCAAGGGCGACCTCCGAAGGAGGTCGCCCTTGTGGCGGCGAAGCCGCCTGCGGCACTTTAGTGCCGCATTGTGCCGCCCTAATGCAAGGTTTCGGGTCAGCCCACGGTCGTTGCTCTACAGCTTGAGCTGCTCACCGACATCTTCAGCTTTGGGTAAAGCACCAATGCTAGGTAAGGCTTTGGCTCGGAAACGATGTGCATTGTCTACACTGTCAACTGTAAATATTTCAGCTTTAAGAACAGAAACACCTTTTTTCAGTGTCATAACCTGTACACCAATTGCATCACGTTTAAGCTTTGCTTCAAGTATGGCAGAACTGAAAATTAACATTCTGCCAACAGTAGAAGTCAACAAAATATCTTGTTCAACAGCAAGATAAAACATTGCAGCAATAGGTTCTTTAAGATTGTATGCGGCGGTAAGTTTGCGACGTTTAGTTTTGGTTTCATAAGTTTTCATATCAACCTTAGCTACCTTACCACTTGCAAAAATAAACAACATATAGCCGCTGTAATCAGCAGTAACCGCCATATAAATGATTTGTTCGCTCTCGTCCATACCAAGCCTTGCAGGCAGATATTCACCTAATACACTGGCTTTGGTGTCATCAAAATCATTGCCGGCAGTTTTATATACTTGACCTTTATCGGTAAAGAAAAGCAGATGATTTGTATTTTCACCCTCAATTTGTTGTGCAACTTCATCGCCTTCTTTAAGCTTTTGTACATTACTCATACGCAAAGATTGAGGCGTAATTTTTTTGAAATAACCTTCTGCACTGAAAATATAATTGACAGGATAATTTGGGATATCATCAATATCATCACCATCAAGAGTTTCAAAATCTTCTAAAATCAATGTTTGACGAGGCTTGCTGTAATTTTTGATTACCTCTCTAAGCTCGGTCACAATGATTTTAGCAATTCTTGATTTACTTGAGAGTACTTCATTTAGGTCGGCAATTTCAGCTTCAAGGTCAGAAACTTCACTGATACGTTTTAAAATATACTCTTTGTTTAATTGACGCAATTTGATTTCAGCCACAAAGTTTGCTTGTATTTCATCAATTCCAAAACCAATCATCAAGTTTGGAATTACTTCTTTTTCTTCGGTAGTTTCACGAACAATTTTTACGGCTTTATCAATGTCAAGCAAAATTTTTGCCAAGCCTTTAAGCAGATGAAGCTTTTCTTGCTTTTTGCCAAGGTCAAAAGATGTCTTACGCCTAATACATTCAAAACGAAAAGCAGACCATTCATTTAATATTTCTCTTACACCTAAAACTTTTGGGATTTCACCTGTTAAAATGTTAAAGTTACAAGAAAAACTATCCTCTAAAGGGGTACAACGCATAAGCTTTTGCATAAGCTTATCACCGTCCACACCACGCTTCATATCAATTGTAATTTTAAGCCCCGAGAGGTCGGTTTCATCACGCATATCGGAAATTTCTCTGATTTTATTTTGCTTAATTAGGTCAGC
>JAVVRS010000146.1:2706-3001 GCA_036654595.1 Oscillospiraceae bacterium
ATCAATGATTGCTTCAACTGTCGTAGTTGGTGGTATTTGTGTTATTTCTATACAATTTTGTTTTGTATCAATGGTGTAGCGTGACCTGATTTTGAATGAACCTCGTCCTGTTTGTATAATTTTATCCATTTCTTCTTGTTTGTATAAAATGTAACCGCCACCGGCAAAGTCCGGTGCTCGTAAAGTATCGGAGATATTATGGTTGGGATTTTTTAAAAGTTCAATTGTTGTAAGGCAAACTTCTTCTAAATTAAAGGAACAAATAGAGCTTGCCATACCAACCGCAATACCTGTG
>JAVVRS010000146.1:3011-4399 GCA_036654595.1 Oscillospiraceae bacterium
GGTCGCATTGACTAAAATAGATGGAAAGGTTACAGGCAGCAAGGTGGGTTCGGTAGTTTCACCATCATAGTTTGGTACAAAATCAACGGTATCTTTATCAATATCTTTAAAAAGTTGACTGCAAAGCGGGTCAAGATTTACCTCGGTATAACGTGATGCGGCATATGCCATATCACGGGAATATGCTTTACCAAAGTTACCTTTAGAGTCTACAAAAGGGTGAAGCAATGCTTCATTGCCTCGTGAAAGTCGTACCATTGTTTCATATATTGTGGCATCTCCATGAGGATTGAGCTTCATGGTTTGTCCTACAACATTGGCGGATTTGGTTTTACCACCTTTAAGTAAGCCCATGTTATACATTGTGTATAATAATTTGCGATGTGATGGCTTAAACCCATCAATCTGCGGAATTGCTCTTGAAAGGATTACACTCATTGCATAAGGCATATAATTGCTTTGTAATGTATCGGTAATTCGTTGGTCAAGCACGACACCGGCGTTTTCAATTGCACCCTCGGGTATTGGACCTCTGGGCGGAGTTTTCTTCTTCTTTGGCGGCATCATATCACCTCATTTCTTTAACTGATGTCGACATTATCCATATAAAGATGTCCGTTTTGAGCAATAAAATCTTTACGACCGGCAAGGTTATCTCCAAGCAACAGGTCGAACATATCAGAAGTAGCTTTTGCTTCCTCCGGTTTAACACGAATAAGACGTCGGGTTTCGGGGTTCATTGTGGTCAGCCACATCATTTCAGGTTCGTTTTCACCAAGCCCTTTTGAACGGTTGATTTTATATTTATCGGTATCAAAGCGTGAAATGATTGCCGTTCTTTCAGCTTCGTTATAAGCAAAATAGCTTTTATTTTTACACACAATTTCATATAATGGGGACTCTGCAATATAAACAAAACCTTCGGTAATAAGTGTTGGTGTTAAACAATACAACATGGTAAGGATTAATGTTCGAATTTGAAAACCATCAACATCGGCATCGGTACAGATAACAACTTTATGCCAACGCAAATTGTTTAAATCAAAGCCGGAAAGTTCTTTGTTTGCTTTGCTTTTTACTTCAACACCACAGCCAAGTACTTTCATAACATCGGTAATAATATCACTTTTGAACATTTTATCGTAATCAGCTTTAAGACAATTCAGAATTTTACCTCGCACCGGCATAATTGCCTGAAAACGTGAATCTCTGCCAAGCTTACAAGCACCAAGAGCAGAGTCACCTTCTACAATATATAGTTCACGTTCAGAAGTATCACGACTTCGGCAATCAACAAACTTTTGCACACGATTTGCGATATCCAAAGAACCTGCAAGAGTTTTTTTAAGATTAAGACGTGTTTTTTCGGCATTTTCACGACTGCGTTT
>JAVVRS010000147.1:0-4398 GCA_036654595.1 Oscillospiraceae bacterium
GTTGGCGTTGCAATAAACAATAGTTCTTATACCGCAAAAAAAAGGAGCTTAACTGCAAGCTCCCTTTTGCATTGCTATAATATTTTACATATTGCTGTCAGAGAGCATCAGTTTTATGCGATTTTCTTGATTGGTAGCTGATGCTCCCGGGTCATAGTCTATCGTAACAATATTCACGCCATGATTTTTTTCTTTAATTTTTCTTATCATGCCTTTGCCCACGATATGGTTTGGCAGGCAGCCAAAAGGCTGGGTGCAGATGATGTTTCTTACTCCGTCGTTTATCAGTTCAACCATTTCCGCCGTAAGTAGCCACCCTTCGCCCATTTTTACACCCAAATCAATGTAATCGGTAACGCCTTGACGTGTATTTTCAAAATATACGGGTGGGTGAAACTCAGAAGTATCCTTGATTTTTGTAATGAGCTGTTTTTGTTTATACAACAAAATTTTGTATGCCAGCTTATATGCAGCTGATTGAACCGGACCCCTTTTATATAAAGTATGGTCATGAATTCCATTATATACCGTATAAAGGCAAAAATCAAGTAAGCCGGGAGTAACTACCTCAGTGTTTTCAGATAATAAAAATTTTTCCAAGTTATTATTGCCAAGCGGTGAAAACTTAACATAAATCTCACCTACAATACCAACCTTAACCTTTTTTTCACCTGTAAGCTTCATTTCGGCAAATTCTTTTAAAACCATATCATACAATTTATCAATTAATTTGTAGGTAAAAAAGCTTTTACCTTTAAAGGTTTCGGAAATCTTTGATGTAAGTCGTTGTGCAATGGCATCGGCATCACCTTTATTTGCTTCATAGGGCTTTGTTTGATGATACAGGTGCATTATCAAATCTCCGAGCAATACTGCATATACAAGCTGATACCAATCGGATAAAGCAAGTTTAAAGCCGGGGTTTTTCTCCATACCCGACACATTAAGCGATACTACCGGTATATAACCATAACCGCTTTTTTGCAAAGCTTTTCTAAGCAAATGTATATAGTTTGAGGCACGACAGCCACCACCTGTCTGTGTAATCATCAATGCTACTTTATCAAGCTCATATTTACCGCTTTCAAGTGCATCAATCAATTGACCTATTACAAGCAAGGCAGGATAACAAGTATCATTATGTACATTTTTAAGTCCTTGTTCAACAATCGCAGGTCCTGTTGTTTCAAGCAATTCCATTTTAAATCCTTTATTTCGCATAATGCTTAAAAACAATTTGAATTGTATCGGTAACATATTAGGTACAAGTATTGTATGAGTTTTTTTCATTTCTTCGGTAAAAATAACTCTATTTTGTTCCTCCGGCATCTTTATTCACCTCCCGCACTGCCTCCATCAAGCTTCTTATTCTGATTTTAACAGCACCTAAGTTGTTTATATCGTCTATTTTCAGTTGAGTATAAATTTTATTTCCCGCTTCCACAATCGCTCTGTTTTCATCGGTAGTAATCGCATCTATTCCACAACCGAATGACACCAATTGTATAAACTGAGTATCCGGCATTGTTGCGACAAATTTTGCGGCATTATACATTCTGCGATGATATGTCCATTGGTCAAGAACATTTACACGCTGCGGTTCAACCAAATCACTTACGCAGTCCTCACTTACAACAACCATGCCATATGAGGTTATAAGCTGGTTTATACCATGATTTATTTCCGGGTCTATATGGTATGGGCGTCCTGCAAGAATAGCTGTCTGCAAGCCGTTTTCTTTGGCATAGAGCATTGCTTTTCTACCCTCTTGTTTGGTATCGTCACTCCATTTATCCAATGCCTCATATGCTTTTTCTACTGCTTGTTTTATTGCATGACGGTTTGCTATAGGCAAAACCTTTGCAAAATATTCATAAGCTTTACCTGTAAAATGTTTTCTGTTACCCAAATCAAAATAAGGTGTAAGAAAAGCACATTTCTTCAAACGGTTCATATTTGACCGCAACACCTCCGGGTAATATGCCACAACAGGGCAGTTGTAACAGTTATCACCTTTGTTGTCATTTAGGTTATATGTCATACATGGGTAAAAAATTGTATTAACACCCTTATCAAGCAAATTCTCGATATGACCATGAATTAGCTTTGCCGGATAACACACCGTATCTGATGGAATTGAATACTGTCCTTTGTTATATAACGCTCTTGAAGATAAATCCGAAACAATCACATCATACCCTAAGCTGTTAAAAAAGCTATGCCAAAACGGAAGCAATTCAAACATATTAAGAACCAATGGTATACCAATCTTTGGACGACCGTCTGTCAGTTGTGAATTTGCCAATGCAACGAGTTTTTTTAGCTTGTAATCATATAAGTCGGGCAATTGTACCCCTTTGGGTTTGCCAAGCGGTTTTTCACAGCGATTTCCCGAAATAAATCTTCTGTTGCCGCCAAAAAGATTTATTGTAAGATTACATCTGTTTGTACAGCCACCGCAACGTACACTTTGGGATTTATGTGTAAAGCTTTCTGTTTCTTCTTTAGTCAGTACTGTGCTTTTGCCTGTACTGTGTGCTTTGGCATACAATGCCGCACCATATGCACCCATTAATCCTGCAATTGATGGGCGTATAACTTCTCTGCCCAATTCTTTTTCAAAGTTACGAAGTATGGCATCATTTAAAAATGTACCGCCTTGTACCACAATATTTTCACCGAGGTCTTGTGGATTTCTTACACGAATTACCTTATATAAAGCATTTTTTACAACGCTTGCAGATAATCCTGCGGAAATATCTTCAATTGAAGCACCTTCTTTTTGTGCCTGCTTCACCGAAGAATTCATAAAAACGGTACAACGTGTACCTAAGTCCATTGGTTTTCTTGCAACGATACCACGTCTGCAAAATTCTTCAACGGTGTAGCCCATTGACTTTGCAAAGGTTTCTATAAATGAACCGCAACCGGAAGAACAAGCTTCATTAAGGAATATATTATCAATACAATTGTTTTGTATCTTAAAGCATTTTATATCTTGTCCACCAATATCAATTATAAAATCAACATTGGGGCAAAAATATTTTGCGGCTGCAAAATGTGCTGATGTTTCAACCAAACCAAAATCAAAGTTAAACGCATTTTTAACTAAATCTTCACCGTAACCTGTTGCCGCACAACCTTTTATAGTTGCTCGGTCACCGAAAATTTCATATATTTTATTAAACTCTTGCTGTATAATTGACAACGGATTACCTTTATTTGCACTGTAATAACTGTAAAGCAAGCTGTTATCCATACCGATAACCGCAAGCTTTGTTGTGGTGCTTCCACAATCAATTCCAATAAAAATATCTCCGCTGTAACTGTATGGGTCTGAATGAACAACATCACTGTGCTTATGTCTTCTTACAAATTCTCTGTATTCATTTTCGTCCTCAAACAATGGCGGCAAATGATGATGTGTTTCCATAACGCCGGAGGTTTTACTCAATGCTTCAAACAATTCATCATATGTATAAACTTTTTCTGTATTCTCACTGTATGATGATGCTCCGAGTGCAACCGCATAAGGTGCAATTTTAGGGAACCTTGCGGTTTGAGGCGTTAATTTTAATGTTTCAACAAAACGCTTTTGCAAGCCTTTAAAAAAGAACAACGGTCCGCCTAAAAATAAAATATTACCGCTTATCTCTCTGCCTTGTGCCAAGCCTGTAAGTGTTTGGTCTACCACCGCTTGAAAGATACTTGCCGCTACATCTTCTTTTCGTGCTCCTTGATTTAACAGCGGCTGTATATCAGATTTGGCAAACACACCGCATCTTGATGCTATCGTATGTATTTTTTCTGCTTTTAAACTGAGTTCATCAAGTTCCTGTGGGGTTACATCAAGCAATACTGCCATTTGGTCAATAAATGCACCTGTACCTCCTGCACAGCTCCCATTCATACGTTCCTCAATTTCACCTTCAAGAAAGATAATTTTTGCGTCCTCACCACCCAGTTCAATTACCACAGATGTATCCGGCATAATTGACTGGACTACCTTACGGGTAGCAAAAACTTCCTGTATAAATGGTATATCACTTGCTTTGGCAACACCCATTCCGGCTGAACCGGTTAATGCAACATAAATATTATTGCCATCAAGGCGTGGTTTTGCTTCTATCAACATTTCACAGGTTTTTTCTCGCACCTTTGAATAATGACGTTCATATTTATTGTAAATTATTTGACCTTCACTCACCGCCACCAATTTTACTGTGGTGGAACCTATATCAATACCAAGGAAAATATTTTTCATAGCTTAAACCGTCCGTTTCTCCATATGCCTTAACATGTTACAACAAAGCCTTACGGCATTCTGCCCCGCAGGGGCGTTCGGCTCCGCCGAACGAATTGCCGCCTATGGCGGCAATTGTCGGTTTCCACCCGTAG
>JAVVRS010000148.1:0-4363 GCA_036654595.1 Oscillospiraceae bacterium
CTTTGCCGCCTTCAAAAGCAACTCCGTCAACAAATCCTTCAAAATCTATAGATACAATATCACCGGTTTGTGTAGCTCTGCCTTCTACTGTTTTGGTTCTTGCAAAGCTTTGTTGTAATGTTGCAAGTTCTTTTGCAACATCATCTTCGGTGATTTCGGTTGGCATTTTTGTAACTTCCAAGCCTTTGTATTCGCCCATTGTAACCTCAGGTTTTACGGTAACTGTTGTAGTAAAGATTACGCCGTCTGCTTTGCTTGCACTTTTAGCATTTGCTGCTGTAGCATATGCTACAGGTTCAACACCTGCTTCGGTAAATGCTTGTTCATATGCTGCCGGGTAAACAATGTTAAATGCTTCATCAAAAAATACATCTTCACCATACATTTTTTCAATCATTGTTTTAGGTGCTTTACCTTTTCTGAAACCTTGAACATTGATTGTTTTTACCATCTTGCGGTATGCTTGGTCAATAGCCTTGCCGAAAGTGTCGCTGTCAACACTAAACTCCAAAGTCACCTTATTGGTATCTACTTTTTCACAATTAATCAAACTCATTTTTACTAACATTCCTTTCAACTATACAACTCTCAGAGTACATTTTTTATTGGTAAAAAACAGGCTTAACCTGTAATTTTCAAGAATAAAGTTTTTTTCCGCTGTGTTAAAATATCCAAACAATTATAGCACACCTTTTGGTAAATTGCTAGAGCTTGTTTACAAATAGCGGATTTGTTCGTATTGCTTTATTTCAAGTAACCTTAACAGGACAAAATTTGACATAATCGCTTGAAATAAGGCTGAAATCTATCCCAAGATAATTTCCGTTAAGTGCATATCTGCACCCCACCGAATGTATATGACCATAGTAACAGCGTTTAATGCCATTCTCAATCATTACATCTATTATTTCGGGGCATATTTCGTCGCTGTAAACGGGAGGATAATGCAAAAATACCACTCGTTCCTCGTCCCCAAGCTTTTTGCCCTCCTGCAAAGATAATCGCAGTCTGCCTGCTTCTCTGGCAACCATTTTTTGGTCATGAGGCTCACCCTTTTCAAAAAGCCAGCCTCGTGTTCCGCATATAATTATACCATCTGCTTTATAGGCATTGTTGCTCATTATCTTGATAGTATCCAGTCCATTTTCTTCAAGAAAAGTTTCCATCTTGTTTTTTGTGCTCCACCAATAATCATGGTTTCCTTTAAGAAAAATCTTTTTCCCCGGCAAATCATTGATAAAACGAAAGTCCGCCAAAGCTTCCTCCATTGAGATACCCCATGATATATCACCTGCAACCACAACGGTGTCGTCCTCCGAAACATTCTGCTCCCAATTGGCTTGCAGCTGCTCAACGTAATTGACCCAGCCTCTGAAAACGTCCATTGGTTTTTCGGCGGTTAGGGAAAGGTGTGTGTCACCAATTACAAAAACTGCCATATAACAAATCCTTTCAAGCAGTGTGACAGCTACAGTCCCAAAACGGATTTTACATAGTCCTCAAGTTTATCCTTACTGCATACATCACTAAAGCGAACCGCTTTACCCTGTATTTCCGCAAGGTTATGCGGCACTTCGCAAAGTGTTGATTGACAAAGTCTTTCTACCGTTTCAAACTCGTCACTTGCTTTGAATACACTGCCTTCGATTGCTTCCAATACACTTGATGAGAATTTATATGGGTTAGCTGTGGAAGCGATTACTGTTTTGGTGCTGTCCCCTGTTTGGGTAATATAATCCTCATACACATTTACCGCTACCGCTGTATGTGTATCAATCAAATAACCATATGTGCTGAAATATTCAAAGATAGTTTCTTTTGTTTGTTCATCATTGCAGCAGCCGCCAAAGAACAGTTCATCTGTTTTGGCTTTAACTTCCGGCGATACTGTGTACTTGCCGCAAGTTTTAAGCTGTTCCATCATTTCGGCAAGCTTTGTGTCATCTTGGTCATACAAATCAAACAGCAAGCGTTCCAAATTGCTTGAAATTAAGATGTCCATTGACGGTGATGCCGTAACATGAAATTCTCGGTTTCGGTCATAGCAACCCGTTTCAAAAAAATCTGTCAGCACATTGTTGCTGTTTGAGGCACAAATCAGTTTACCTATAGGCAATCCCATCTTCTTTGCATAATATGCTGCCAATATATTGCCGAAATTGCCTGTCGGAACAACAAAGTTAACAGTATCACCCAATGCAATTTCCTCTGAGGAAATAAGGTCACAGTAGGTGGAAAAATAGTATACAATCTGCGGTGCAAGTCTGCCCCAATTGATTGAATTTGCACTGGAATAAACCATATTTTTTTCGGCAAGCAGCTTGCTCATATCTCCGGCAAAGATACGTTTTACTCCGCTTTGTGCATCATCAAAGTTACCGTCAATGCCGCAAACATGAACATTGCTTCCATCTTGAGTAACCATCTGTAATTTTTGCATTGGGCTTACACCCTTTTCGGGATAAAACACTATTATTTCGGTGTTTTCCACATCTTTAAAGCCTTCAAGTGCCGCTTTGCCGGTATCTCCGCTTGTTGCTACCAAAATTACAATCTTTTTGCCGCCTGCTGTTTTCTTTGCGGCTACAGTCATAAGTCTTGGCAAAAGCTGCAATGCCATATCTTTAAATGCCGCTGTGGGTCCATGCCAAAGCTCAAGAATGTAAAGCTCATCACTTAGTTTAACGGTTGGTGCTATGTAGCGTGTATCAAAGCTTGTATCATTATAAGCAGCAGTTACACAGCTATACAGTTCGGTTTCGGAAAAATCAGTCAGAAATTTACTCAAAATCAACTGTGCTCTTTGAGGATAAGCAAGCCCCGAAAGCTTTTCTATCTCTGTTTCCGAAATCTGCGGTATGGTTTCGGGAACAAATAATCCGCCATCTGCCGAAATACCCTGTGTAATTGCCTGTGCTGATGATACAACTGTCTTTTTATTTCTTGTACTGATATAATTCATTTGATTAAAACGTCCTTTCATCACATCTATATATTGTCTGCAAAAAAGTTGAACGCATTTTTATACATGATTTTATCTATAACCTCTTGGTTAAAGTTTAATTTTAACATAGTTTGTGCTATGATTGCAAGTTTTATCGGTGAATTTAGGCTTTGATGTATATCCGCACCGTCAAAATCAGAGCCAATTGCAATGGTATCTTCTCCATCACGCTCTAAAAAATGATAGATATGCTTTATAACATCATCTACCGTACCGCCGTCACTGCGTTTTGAAAGAAAATCCTTGTACAAGTTAATACCTATCAAGCCTTTGCGGCGAACAACCTCTTTAAACTGTTCATCTGTAAGGTTGCGATTATGACTGCAAACTGCATCGGAATTTGAATGAGTACACAAAAAAGGCTTTGATGCTGTTTCACACAAATCCCAAAAGCTTCTGCGTGACAGGTGCGAAGCATCAACCAAAATACCGACTTTTTCCATCTCTGCAACCGCTTGCTTACCAAACTCGCTAAGACCTTTATCCGGACTGCATAAAGCTCCGCTGCCAAGTTCATTTTCACCGTTCCATGTAAGTGTTATCAGCCTAACACCTTGATTATAAACAAAGTTGATGCGATGTATCTCTCCGGCAAGTGCCGCACCGCCCTCTATAGCTTTGATGACACCGCAGCAGCCGTTTGGTATATTATATAAATCCTTGCCCTTCAGCACAGGGTACAATTTATCATTGTGTTTTGCAAGCAATAAATTGGTATAGCTCATCAGTCTGTCATAATACATAACCGCTTGCTGATTGCGAAGCTCGTCCGGTATAAACAATGCCATGACCTGTACCCAGCTTTCAAGCTGTTCCAATGCCGAAAGATTTAGTTGTGTTTTGCTATTATCAAGGTCAAGCTTTTCAGACATACATTCACTCACAGTATCACAATGCAAATCAAAAAGCTTCATCATTATTATCACCTCGTATCTGTAAATGCCTGTTGAATATGGTTATATTCCGTCACCTTAAAGCCATTTTTCAACTGTACAACAATTTCAATTACATCAAGCTGCATTTGACATTTCATGTAATCATCATGCTGTGACAGGTAATATTCTGCTGTATTGAGTATCTTGAGCTGCTTTAAGGGTGTAACTGCCTGTGCCGGTCTGTACATATAATTTGAAGCTCTGGTTTTTACCTCTATAAAAGCTATAGTATCTGCTTTCTCAGCTATTATATCAATCTCACCGTAGGGACTTCTGTAATTTCTTGCGATAATCTTCCAGCCGTCTTGAATAAGCCTTTGTGAAGCATAATCTTCACCGAGTTTACCTGTAGTTTTACTGTCCATTGTGCTCATTTGCTTGCCAAATTTTTCAAAAAGCTTTTACGGTGTATCGGTAAAATACC
>JAVVRS010000149.1:0-4271 GCA_036654595.1 Oscillospiraceae bacterium
CAGCTTTCTCAATTATCACAAGCACCAAGTCCATTATTAACCGCAGGCGGTGTTAATACAAGTTATTTTCCAATTGAAGTAAATAATAGACCTGCACCTGTAAGTTCAAATGATATACAATATATGAATGGTTTTTTACGTACACAGATTGGAAGAAGAACTCACGTGGAATTTTTAGTAGGAACAAATACAATGGTAGACCGTTATGGAATATTATTAGGTGTCGGAGCAAACTATATTCTTATGAATGAATTTGAAACTAATAATATTCTTGTATGTGATTTCTACAACATCAAGTTTGTGAGATTTTTTTATTAATTCTTAGAGGCTGTGAGTAATGGGGCGGCACAATCAGGGGCGACCGTAGGTCGCCCCTGAGGCGGCGTAAGCCGCCTGCGGCATGAAATGCCGCATTGTGCCGCCCCGATAGCTAAAGCAATAACAACAGATTATATGCTTATATTGGCAGTACAGGATTTTTCTTTATCTTTAGATTGTCGATAAGAGTTTAATAAGTATCCCTCTTTTACCCCATTGCGTGATATTATAATTTCATCTATGTCGGCAATATCACAAATTGCAGCAAGCTGTGTCATAGCAGGTATAATTGTGTGTATACGTTCAGGCATAATACGTTGCATTAAACCAATACCATTCAGATGTTTGTTACGCAGGGTATCAATAATAATACCAATAGATTGTTTTTTCATAGTGTAGCCATGTAGCTTTTCATTTTGTCCCGTAATCTGCATATTAAGCCTTGCCATAGCTAATCCTGTATCACCTGCAAGATATAAGGTTCTGCTTTTTTGTTCTTTTAAAAAGCTGTATTCTTTAAATAAATCTTTTATAAGTGTATTAATTTCTTCCATTTCAGATGGTCTTGGCAAAATACCACTGACAAACATATTACAAAGTTTTATACAGCCAATGGGAACACTGATACTTTCTTGTATATCACTTCCTAAAAAGGTAAAAATTTGTGTACTGCCATCACCTATATCACAACCAATGCCATTTGTTTGAAATTTAAATTCATAATTGACACCATCAAAGGTTGTTGTTGCTTCGGCGGTACCTGTAAGAATATCAATTGTAATTTCATTTCTTTCTTCTATAATATTAATAATTTCATCTTTATTTTTAATATATCTAAGTGAAGATGTAGCAAAGCAAATTGTTTTATCACATTGCAGTAATTTTACTGTTTGCTGCATCTCATCAATTACAGTTGAAATATTGATGATACCATTATTGCTTAAAAGGTCATTAACATAGCAATTTGTGATTTCCACAAACTCATTTTGTGAATGTAATCGTATTAATTTATCTTGTATAATTTCAAAAATAACCATTTTAACAGTATTATACCCTATTTCTATCACGGCATATCTCATAAAATATTCCTCCTCTATAATGTTTTCGGTATTTATTTGTACATCTTTAGCTTTGGTCTTTACCTATTTTTTTATTCTGTTTTTTTATTGTTTAATTTATAGCTTAAATTAAAGCTCGTGACCTCGGCTCCGCCGCAGGGGTGGCTCCGTCGCCACCCCTGATTGCCGCAAAGCGGCAATTGTACGCTGCGGCGGAGCCGAGCTTTAAATTAGCAGAATTGTGGGACGACATAATAAATAGTAAGCTAAGTTGTATATTTGATAAGACTAAAAGCATAAGCTTAATTAAAAGGACGGTGAGTTTTGTGATAAAATACATTGTAAAAAAGGGCAAACGCTATTTATTGTTGTGTTTGGTATTGTTATTGATAGCAGGGTGTATAATGGGTGGTATTTTAGGTACAGCCGCCGTACAAACAATAAAAGTTATTACCGGCGAAAGATATATACCGATTTATTCGGTTGAAACCGCTAAAAAACAGATTTCATTAGGTATTAATTGTGCATGGAATAATGAAGATATAGCACAGATACTTGATACCTTGAAACAATATAATGTTAAAGCTACATTTTTTATATTAGGTGAATGGTGTGATAAATACCCTGAAAGTGTAGAACAAATTTACAATGCAGGGCATGAGATAGCCAGTCATTCAAATACACATAATAGTTGGGATACACTGTCAAAAGAGGCACTTGTTGATGAAATTACACAAGGTATGAGTAAACTTGAACAATTGACAGGAAAAAAGCCACAGCTTGTAAGACCGCCTTCGGGTGCATATAATAATCTTTCGGTAAGTACAGCGGAAGAAATGGGATATTATGTAATACAATGGGATTGTGACAGTTTAGATTGGCAAGATTTAACCGCTGATAAAATAGTAGAACGGATAAGTAATAAAGCGGCTAAGGGTTCAATAACATTACTGCATAGTGGTGCAAAGCATACTGCAGAAGCATTGCCTAAATTGATTGAAGAATTACAAAAAGATGGATTTGAAATTGTACCTATAGGTGAAATGATATATAAAGATAACTATACTATAGATTATTCGGGCAGACAGCATAGTAACAGATAAATAAAAAAAGCAGCTCTTTCAGTGTTAATACCGATAGAGCTGTTTTGATTGACGTGTTGAAGTAATCGTGATAATATTAAGCATATTAAAAAAATTAAGACAGTTTTCTACATAAAAATTCTATTATAAATTATATACTGATATAATGGTAAAAATTACAGTTAAGAGGAGGACAAACAGTGTCGGAAGAAAATTTTAAAACTATAGCCGTTAATAAACAAGCAAGGCATGAATACTTTGTGGAAGAAAGCTATGAAGCGGGAATTGAATTGTTTGGTACCGAGGTAAAGGCACTTCGGGCAGGCACTGTAAATCTTAAAGAAAGCTGGTGTGATATTTCAAACGGTGAAATATTTGTAAAACAAATGCATATCAGCCCATATGATAAAGGAAATATTTTTAATAGAGATCCAATGCGTCCAAGAAAATTATTGATGCATAAAAGACAAATATTTCAACTTTACGGACAGATTAAACAAGAAGGTTTAACTTTAATACCATTGTCAATTTATTTTAAAGGTTCAAATATAAAACTGCAAATTGGGGTTTGTAAAGGTAAAAAGAATTATGATAAACGTGATGATGCAGCTAAAAAAGCAGCTAAACGTGATATCGACCGTACAATGAAAGAACGAAATCGATAGAGTGTTTATCTTTAGTTGTATTGTACAAACGGTACTTGACTTTTTAAAAAAAAATGGGTATAATTAAATAATTAACAAAAATATTAAGGAGGCTGTTACCATGGTAAAAAACTTAGCGGAATTGTACATTAAAAAGGAAAATATCAATGACTACAAACAGCTTGCTGTCAAGTTGGTAGACGCATCAAAAAAAGAAAAAGGCTCTATTAACTACGGTATATATCAGACGGTAGAAGATGAATGTAAATTCTTCTTAGTTGAAGAATGGGAAGATCAAGCTTCAATGATTGCACATTCAAAATCTGACCATTTTAAAGAAATCTTCCCTAAAATGCAACCATTTATGATGCAACCACCTAAAGTATTTATTTGTCAAGAACTGAAATATTAATTAGATTTTTTATATGCAGGACAGCTTGCGTTTTGCTTAAATCCCATTTATATGGTTGATAAATAGCAAACTTAGCTGTCCTAATATGTTTTTGTTTACATTTTAGTGATAATTTATGATTGCAGTTTGTTTCAAATTGCTGTATACTTCCAATAATAAAATAAAATCTTTAAAATCTATTTTTATATCAATGGAATTTTGCTGATAGTTTATCGCAAGCGGCGGCACAATGCGGCATTTCATGCCGCCGGCGGCTTCGCCGTCGCATGGGCAACCTGTGGTTGCCCATGATTGTGCCGCCAAATGAGATTGCTGTTTCATACCAAATTGGAGTAAGACCTTATACTGTTAAATATGGGGGCGTAAAGGTTTCGACGGGGATAAAGAAGTACGAGAAGCGAGTAGAGATTCGGGTTCTCTTTAAACGCCGATTTTTTTAAATTAACTGACAACGATTACGTTGCACTTGCTGCTTAATTAAGCAGCCGTCTACCCACTGAGTACTACGGCTTTGGATTAGGCGTCGATTAGTAGTGAACGAGTTATCCGAGTTTCTTTGTAGGATATCTTGTATTAAAAGATACTAAACCCTCTAGCTTGTTTGTTGGCGATTGGGCGAGGGAAATTTAAATAACAAACTGCACTCGGAGATGCTTGTATGGATTTATTTTCGGACGCGGGTTCAATTCCCGCCGCTTCCACCAACGAAAAACCGCTTAAACATTACGTTTAAGTGGTTTTTTATTTTGTCAATAAC
>JAVVRS010000150.1:0-4267 GCA_036654595.1 Oscillospiraceae bacterium
TTGCCGAGGTTTCGGCTTTGCCCGAAACCTCGGCTTACGCCCGACTTCGTCGGGCGTAAGCCGGCCGCAACAGGTTTAAGTTTATACGATTACACGAAGTAATTCTTCAATTGAAGTAATGCCTTGCTTTACCTTTAAAAGACCATCTGAACGTAAACTTACCATGCCTTGCTTTATGGCAACATCATGTATTTCTTTTAAAGAGGCAGATTCCAAAATCAGCTTTTTAATTTCATCAGACATCATTAAAAATTCATATACACCATGTCTGCCTTTAAAACCGGTATTGTTACAGGCAAGACAGCCGACAGGTCTATAGATTACAACTTCTTCTTCATCGGGGTCAAGCGGGAAATCAGGTATAGTTTCGGAAATGATTTTTTTGGTTAAAGTATATGCTTCCTTACAACGAGGACAAAGTACACGAACCAAACGCTGTGCAATTACCCCAACAAGAGAAGCGGCAGTTAAAAATGGTTCAACACCCATTTCACCCAAACGTGTTACAGCAGAGGCAGCATCATTGGTATGTAGAGTAGAAAGTACAAAGTGACCTGTCAAAGCGGATTCTACAGCAATTTTTGCAGTTTCTTGGTCACGAATTTCACCAATCATAATTACATCGGGGTCGCTTCTCAAAATAGAACGAAGCCCCGAAGCAAAGGTCATACCTGCACGAGTATTCATTTGTATTTGATTTAAGCCGGCTACACGTCGTTCAATAGGGTCCTCCAATGTGATTATATTTCGGTCAATTGTATTAAGCTCAGAGAGTGCAGCATATAGAGTGGTGGATTTACCACTGCCTGTAGGGCCTGTAACCAAAAGAAAACCATAGGGTATATTAAGTGTATTCATAAATCGAGTCATTTGTTGGTCGGGAAAACCAAGCTCTGATACAGTGATTACTTTGGAACTGCGGTTTAGCAGACGCAAGGTAAGTGTTTCACCATAAGCAGATGGTAATGAAGCGATACGAATATCAATAGTTTTATTGTCAATTTTTACTGTTGCACGTCCGTCTTGAGGTATACGTCTTTCGGCAATATCCATGCTGCCCATAACCTTGATACGAGATGTTACAGAGGCATGAATACTGCTGGGTTGCTGCATTACTTCATGCAGTACGCCATCTATTCTGTAGCGTACACGCATAGAGCGTTCTTGAGGTTCAATATGAATATCACTTGCACCTGCACGAATAGCATTGTTTAAAATTTGACCGGTAAGCAGAACCGCCGGTTTATCCGGATTATTATCATCACTTATAAATGAAATATCTTCATCATCATCTTCGGTAATACTTTCAACCGAATTACTTATGTTTGCAAACTGTTCAATGACAGCTTTAAGTTCAATATCGGGTGCAATAACAGGGATAATTTCTCGCCCGGTAATAATATGCAAATCGTCAATTGCCATAAGGTCGTTGGGGTTTTGCATTGCAACACGCAATTTTTTCCCATCAAATGAGATGGGAAGCAGTTGATATTTTTGAGCAATAGCCGAAGAAATAAGAGAGGCAGCGTCCATGTCAACAGGGGTATTGTTAAGTGATATTAAGGAAAGCCCCGAGTTTTGAGATACAGCGTTTGCAATATCATCATCAGTACAATATCCCAATTGTACAAGTATTGTACCAAGCTTGCTTTTTTGACCTTCCGAAGCAATGTCGGCTTGACACTCCAAAGCATAAGTTAATTGATCCTCAGTTATTATACCATCTAAAACAAGACGGTTGCCGAGTTGTTGTTTAACCATAATCATAGGGAAAAACCACCTTTAATTTGTTAACGGTTATTGATAGCAGACACTTAGGTCAACTTCTGCTTTTATCATACCCGAGCTGTCAGCTTGGGGACGAACTGTAACTTTATTCAAAATCACAAGACGTTTGCCTAAAGTATATTCTTCCAACATTGCCATTACCGAACGATATGACCCAATAAAGGACATCTGAACTGGGATAGAATTTATTTGACCGAGTGCTATAGGTTCACCAAAGCTGATTTTTTCAATTTGATTTATTTTATATTGCTTTGATAATGCCTCAACAGTGTCAAAGATTTCTGTTTGATTTATACCCACAGGCAGATAAGCTTGCAGTGCGGCAAATTCGGCTTGAGTTTTTTCTTCATTTGAGGCAAGCTCAATCAAACGATTGAGCTGTGCATTGCTGATGTCAAGAGATTGTTGCACTTGAAGGAGTTTATCGTCTGAAGAGGAAATTTTTTTCACATTTAAAACAATACCGACAACCATAAGCACTGATATCAAAAATAATGCCAAAATAGCTTGCATGGTGTGATTGGTTTTAAGCTCTTTAATATCCATTGATGTATCTCCTCCCCATTAATTTGCAGCTTCTGTTTCCAAAGCAGCGATACCAATATCTTTAAGGGTTATATGCAAGGTAAATTTCAATGATGAAGGGATATTATCCTGTGCCAAAGTTAAGTTTGAACTTATACATACAGCAGAAACTACAGAGGGTATTTGTTCCAATGCAGCAATGACGGCGGATACATCGGAATACTTAGCACCGCCGCAATCAATGGCGATGATACGAGCAGTACCGCCGGAGGAAGTACAGGTCATTGACTGCACCCATACACCATCAGGAAGTGAATTGGTAAACGCATAAACTTCGGGAAGCCATTGCGGGTCAAGCAATTTTACTGTTGATATTTTGTTTCTTAACGTTTCCATATCCTGTTGCATTGCTTCAAAATCGCTGTAAGAAGTAATTTGAGTATTTACAGCGTCAATATCTTTTTCGGTCTTAGCAATGTCAGAAGCGATAAGCGTATTTATGGCAAATGAGCCAAGCAAGGAAAAAGCCAGAATTACAGCAACGATTATACACAAGAGTAAAATTCGTTTCAGCTTCAGTTCATCTGCAAGTTTTTGACGATACTCCTGTGGCAAAAGACTTACATAATTCCCCATAGTTTTATCCCTCCAATCCACGCAATGCTAAACTTATACAGTCGCTGTATGCCATGGTATCTATTTCGCTGAATTGAGTATAAAGCTGTGGTGAAGTGACTGTAAGCCCTGTTAATTCCTGCACTTCATAAGCAATATCTTTAAGTGAGGGGAATTGACCTGTCAAATATGCAGTACCAATAGTTACATTGTTTTGAGAAGTAAAATAATTAATTGAGGCAATTATATCGTCCTGCAATGCTTTTGCCGCATTTTTACAGCCTTCATCACTTAAAGTACCGTTTGTGTTTTCATTTAAAATGTCAGAAAGCTCAGAGGAGAGCATGATTGAACGGGTCATCATAATTATACCGTTTGTAATTATTGCAATGTTAGTCATTTCACTGTCAATGTTGGCGAGTAAAAATGAATTATCCTGCGGTGTACAGGAAGCAATTACTCCTCGGCACACCGCAAGCATGGCAGCATCAATTTCTTTTATTTTAAGCCCAGTTATATCAACGGCTTCTATCAGAGCGTTGATATAATTCTTTTTTGCACCGACGAGCAGAACGTTAAGCATAGGACGCTCCGACGATGTATTTTCTCCGCATACAACAAAGTCCAAAATGAGTTCGGAAACAGGAATAGGAATAAACTGCTGAGATTGATAGGCAACAGCACCTTTTAGTTTATCAAGAGGCAGATTTGGAAATGTTGCCATACGAAGCAACACATTACTGTTTTTAACACCAATAATGACGTTTTTGGCAGTAAAATGGCAGTCATTCAACAGTTGTGTAAGGCGTGAGGCAACAGCGGGAACATTTTGTATAACGCCATCAACTATCATTCCTTCAGAGAGTGCAATGCCTCCGAAGGTACTGAGTGTCGGAGCAGCCGGTGTCCCACAAAGCTCTACTGCACGGATTTCTTTAGAATCCACTACAAAGCTGATAATTTTAGTACGCTTGTTCTTTGCCATACGTTTTCAGACCTCCACAGTTTTTTGATGCTATACTGCTGTAACAGCTGTAAAGATAGGCAGATACAAACTGAGCAACATACCGCCTACTATAACACCAATCAATATAAGCATAATAGGTTCAATCATTGAACCTAGATTTTTCGTCATAGTTGAAACATCTTCCTCATAAAATTCAGCAATTTTATCAAGAAGCTCCGGCAATGTGCCTGATTCTTCACCAATAGCTATCATATTAATGACCATTGGCGGAAATAAACCGCTTTTTTCCAATGGACCGGAAACATTGTTGCCTTCCTCAATTTCAATGACAGCTTTTTCAACAGCTTTTGCAATTAAATCACTGCCCGAGGT
>JAVVRS010000151.1:0-4265 GCA_036654595.1 Oscillospiraceae bacterium
ATTAACATTTTCATATTAAACTATTAATTTGCTACAAAAAAATCAAAAAATTTAAAGGAGTGCTTATTCATGGGAAAGAAATTAGAAGGTAAAGTTGCAGTAATCACAGGTAGTGGTTCAGGTCTTGGCGAAGCTACCGCTAAAATGTTTGCTTTAGAAGGTGCAAGTGTAGTAATTGCAGCCAGACGTGAAAGTGAATTAAAACGTGTTGCAAATGATATCATAAGTGCCGGAGGTAATGTACTTGCAGTAGTTACCGATATCTGTAATACCGAACAAGTTGAAAATTTATTTGCTAAAGCCGCAGAAAAATTCGGCAAAATTGATATTCTTATCAATGCCGCCGGTATTGTTGATACCGTTCAATCATTAGATACCACCTCCGATGAAATGTTTACCAGACTTTTAAATACCAATACCGTCGGTACTTTCCATTGCATGAGAGAAGTTCTTAAATATATGATTGCAGCTAAAAGCGGTTCAATTGTAAATGTTGCTTCAGTTGCAGGTAAATTTGGTTTAGGCGGTGCAGCATATTCAGCTTCCAAAGGCGGAGTAGTAGCTCTTACTAAATCTGCTGCAATTCGTTATTATCAAGATGGTATTCGTTGTAATGTTATCTGTCCGGGTAGTATTGTAACTCCAATGGTTACTCCCGAAAAGATGAAAGATTCTGACAGAAGTATGATTAGTGTAATTATGGCACATGAAGCAGCTGAAGTTGCTGTAAGCTTACCTGATGAACAAGCAAAATTATTATTATTCCTTGCAAGCGACGATTCTGTTGTACTTAACGGTCAAGCAATTACCTCCGATAAAGGTGCTACTCTTTAATTGCCGCACTATATTGACTATACAGTTACAAAACAAATGGCGACCTCCTAAGGAGGTCGCCATTTGTTTTATTTCTGAGTTTAATAATATTTAGCCTGCTCTATATCTGTGCCGAGTCTTTCCATGCAATACAATGCAATACCATAAAATCTCTAATCTCTTGATTTTGGCTTTGTATCAGTTTTATCCTGAGTCTTATCGTTGGTTTTCTCTGCTTTATTGCTTGATGGCTTATCTGATTTATTATCCTCAAAATCTAATGTACCATCATTTTTTGTATCTTCTTTCTTTTTACTGGTTAATTTACCCGACTCTTGTTCGCTTTGCCAATCATACTCAGCATTGCTTTCATCAGAATTGTTTCCGCCGCCACCACCGCCCATATGGACAGTACAATTAGATGGAATATAGGTTTTTTTATACCAACCCATAGCAACTTCGGGACAATTATCAGTAGCAATTTCACCCGACTGAGTACAATATTCCATACTTACTACATTTTCATTAGCGGGGAATGGTTTTGGTGCAAGATTTTGATGTATAGGTGCCATTAAATTTTTCCATAAAATTGGCGGAGGATAACCATAATAATTAATAGTTTCGGGATTATCATACCCCATCCATACTGCGGTTACATAATATGGTGTCATACCAATAAACCATTGGTCTTTATCATCACTGGAGGTACCTGTTTTACCGGCTGTAGGCATAAAGCCAAGGTTAGCCGCCGTACCTGTACCGGGAGCTTCTTGTGCCGCTTTTTGCAATAATTTATTTATAATTGTTGCAGTTTCTTCGGAAATAACCTTAACTGAGGTAGTATCTTTTTCCAAAAGCAAATTACCTTCCGCATCATAAACTGTAGTATATGAATATGGCGTAACAAATTTACCGCCATCATCAAAGATACGATATGCTCCTGCCATTTCCAGCGGTGTAATACCAACTGTCATACCACCAAGGGTCATTGATGATAAAGTTACATCATTTCTGTCGGGACTTTCTTCGGGTGATACCAATGAATGAAAATTAAGCTTATTTTTCAAGAATTTATATGATTGTTCGGGACCTATAATATTCATAAGCTGTGCAGGTATGCGGTTAAGTGAGCGTTGAAAAGCATATACAACGCTGACCTGTTTGCCATCATCGGCAGTATAATAGTTTATCGGCCATAATTGAGGATTACCTGTATCCTCACCTATTGTAATAGGATTGTTCATAAACATACTGGACCATGTAATTAAATCCATTTCAAATGCCTGTAAATATGGTGAAATTGCTTTCATTGTAGAACCGGGGTGACGCATTGCTGCTGTTGCACGATTGAAAAGACGGTCACCTGTTTTATTATTACCGCCAATTAACCCTGCTATACTGCCGTCTTCGGCATTTAATACAACCACTGCGGACTCCGGATATTCACTGTTCCTTACAGGCGGAAAGGTAGCGGGATTACTATAACTTTTTTCCAAATTTTCCTGTACATTTTTATCATAAGTAGTATTTATCTGTAAGCCTTTATTATATACCATATCCCATGCTTGTGAACCTGTCATACCTTTTTGTGTTTTAAGGTCCGAGATTACTTCATCAATAACATAATCTTCAAACCAATTTAACATTGCAGTTTGACCTTCTTGTGTATCTTTACGCACAACTTCAACATCACTGTTGTAATATTCATCATATTCTTCTTTAGTAATATAACCTAAATCCAACATTTCGGTATAAATATAATTACGACGCTGTTTATTATGTTCCATGCCTTGTTCACCAAATGGGTTATAATATGACGGTGCATTGGTAATCGTAATAATACAAGCTGCTTCGGGTACAGTAAGTTCACTTACATCTTTACCGAAATATTTATTTGCCGCCGCTTGAGCACCATGTGTATTACCACCAAAATTAATGGTATTAAGATAAGACTCTAAAATCTCTTGTTTTGAATATTGTTTATTAAGCTTTAATGCACTGAAAATTTCATTGATTTTTCTTGCAGGTGAAACTTCTTTTTCACCTGTAATATTTTTAACCACCTGTTGAGTAATTGTTGAACCGCCTTGTGTCCCCGGTAAAATTTTAATAACATATTGATTGATAAATGCAGCTGCTGTACGTTTCCAATCTACGCCTTTATGCTCCATATATCGTTTATCTTCGGCGGCTATAGCTGCTTGCCATAATCCCTCCGGCATATCCTTAAAATCTACCCATATTCGGTTTTCACTGCTTTGTAATCGTTTTAATTCATATTGTTCACCGCTTTGTTTATCGGTTGCATACATTATAGTAGTATATTTCATATCCAAATCATTTAAATTAATATCTCCTGCACCGTCCAATGATTTAAAAATATATACTGCCATGACAGATGCTACAATTGAACCTGTAATAATACCTACCAATATCATTGTAAGAAAGCCTCTGCCTGCCAAATGCAGAAGTCTTTTTATAATTGGACCCCAATCCGAATCAGGTGATGATTTTTTGGTTCTTTTCCCAATTCCCGCCATTATTATCCTCCATTTCCAACTAACCGCCAGATCATATAACCCTGTCTTTAGTGTAATTATTTTTGCTGTGCAGGGTGTAATATAAATTTTTGCAGTACTTAATCAACGCTGTTACAGCGGTTGACATTTAAATAAAATATAATAAAACCTATTAAGGTTTTATTATAGCGTAAACGCCATGCGTTTTGCTATAATCTGTCATGGTGCATTTGCGTATGCAAAATCTTGCACCGACATTTTAGTAAAATATAATAAAACCTATTTGAAGTTTTATTATACCACATTCAAAATGAAATGTGTTAATTTTTTTCTTAAACCATATATAATCATTGGTATAAAAATATGATATTATGACAAAAATAACCTTAAATAAATTCTTTCCTGCTTTTTATACATTTTACAAGGAGGCTCGGCTCTTATGAAGCAACCATTTATTATTACAATTGCTGCTTTAATTATCGTAACTGTAAGTTGTTTTGTTTTAAGCTATTTTATAGATGTAAAATCAAATAAATCTATTCCACCTACTCAAAGTCATATTGTAAATGAACCGCTTAATCCTCCAAAAGCTCCTGCCGTTAATACTGATTTTCAATTTTTAATTGCCAATTATCAAGGTAGAATTGCCGTTTATGAAAAAAATAGAACTACACCTAAAAAAATATTTAATGTTTATCTCTCTACTTTACCCGAATATGATAAAAAACAGCTGGAAAAAGGCATACCTATTGCTAATTATGAAGAATTGGTTAAACGCTTAGAGGATTATATAAGCTAATCACTGGGTGGTGGTGGCGAACCGCCACACGTTATGACCGCACGGTTACATGGTACAGGTTTGCGGTTTGCGTTTGTGCGGTGGTGGCGAACCGCCACACGTTATGACCGCACGGTTACATGGTACAGGTTTGC
>JAVVRS010000152.1:0-4245 GCA_036654595.1 Oscillospiraceae bacterium
AACCAAACTGTTTTTTCTGGGCAATATCTCATTTAAACTTCCGGTTTTACCATCATCTGAAAGTTCAACAATACCCATATCTCCTACACAGGGTTTAATATTATCCTTACGGAAAATACCTCTGGCACGGGTTTCAATCACAATACCATCACATTCAACATAATAAAACCCACCCAGAAGTCCGGTCACAAGTCCTTTTGTAATTTCACCCATAGTTATCGTCCATTCTGCCGGCATATATCCGACACACATTCAGTGTCCTTAATCTTGCTTAGTATACGTTCCTCGCTTAAAGTTTAAATTGTATTCTCCATAAAGCTTATCATCAATATACAAATCAATTACCGTTGTACCCGAGCCTTTAAAGTTTACCGCCCAAGTTTTAGCTTCAGAAGGTATAAGTTTTGACTGTGTAATTACTTTGTCTTTTTCTCTCGCCTGAACAGTTAATGTTTTCTTAATATTGGTAGGCATTTCAAATTCAACACGAACCGTACCTTTTTCACTTGTTTCCGACTGGTCACCTGCCATATTGAGATAACCTTCTACAATTCTGAGCTCAACCGAAGTGCCTTCTGCCACTTCAGTATCGGCAGGCGGTTTTTGGTCAAGCACTGTACCCGGTTCAACATCTTCATCATCAGCTTCTATTTCTTGAACATTGCTTACCCTTAATTTATAGGTGCCAAGCATTGTTTTTGCTTCATCAAATTTCATGCCCGTTACATTAGGCACTCTGGTTGATTTATCCTGCGGTCCACGACTTACATATACTGTGACAAGCTCACCGCTATTGACCTCACTTTTTTTATCCGGGTCGGTTCTGACAACATATCCTTCTGCAATTGTATCACTGAAAATTAAGAACTCATCATAATCCAGCCCTTGTTCACGCAGTTTTTTATAAACCTCCGTTGCCTCTTGACCTGAATAATCCGGCAGAATTACAGTCTGAACACCTGCACTGACCGTTACCTTGATGGTTGCACCTTCTTTAATGGTTTTACCTGCTATAGGTTCTTGTTTAAACACAACGCCTGCCGGGTATTCTCCGTTAAATTGGTTTTCAGCCACTTCAATTACAATCTCATCACGATAGCTTTTATCATGTATAATTTCCTCATATTCCTTGCCCACCAAATTGGGACAAGAAATATCCGGCACTTGTGCAAGAGGGTCATTTATAATAAACAGCATCACAATGAACAGCACAGCTACCAGTGCAAACGCAAACGAAATACCTGCCAATACCGGCAATACCGGCACCGACTTCGCTCCATTGCGTGATATGTTCTGTTTTTTTCCTTTTTTATTGTTCATTCCGGCTCTTTTTCTTTCTGCCTCTACAGCGTCCTCTGCTTCATCTACGCTTACAGGCTGAGTCAAATATTTGTATGCAAAACTTATAGACGGATTGCTTTTAAATGCTGCAATATCCCGTAACATTTCATTAGCTGATTGATAACGATTTTTTGGGTTTTTTTGCATTGCTTTTATTATAATTTCTTCTAAGGCTTCGGGTATTTCGGGGTTTATTTCACGAGGTCTGCGTGGTTGTGCCTGAATTTGTTTTATTGCTACAGATACAGGTGTATCCGCTTCAAACGGCAATGCACCGGTAAGCATTTCAAACAACATTACCCCTACTGAATAGATATCGGTTCTGGCATCGGTAAAATCACCGCTTGCCTGTTCCGGGCTGATATAATGTACAGAGCCCAATGCTCTGTCTGTAAGTGTTTTACTTTCACTTCTGGCAAAACGTGCTATACCGAAGTCGGTAATTTTAATTGTAGCATCACGCAACAGCATTATGTTATGAGGTTTAATATCTCTGTGTACTATACCTTTATCATGTGCGTGCTGTAATGCTCTGAGTATTTGTACTGTAAAATGTACAGCTTCACGATAACGCAATGAACCATGATATTCAATATATTCTTTGAGTGTTATTCCATCTATATATTCCATTACAATGGAATTGAATTTATCCGAAAAACTTACATCATATATCTTTACAATGTTTGGGTGCGACAGCACTGATATAGCTTTTGATTCATTTTTAAAGCGTCGTAAAAATTCTTCGTTTTGTGCATATTCATCACGCAATATCTTTACTGCTACTACCCTGTCCGCTACTGTATCATTGGCTTTGTAGACATTTGCCATACCGCCAACTCCTATAAGCTCACAAATCTCATAGCGGCCATCAATCTTTTTGCCTATAAACTTATCCATCAGAAACCTCCGTATATATGAGGATTATCTCCATGCAATAACCACAGCGGTAATATTGTCACGCCCACCTTGTGCATTGGCATATTCCATTAAATTCTCTGTGGAACCTGCCGTTACCACATTATTTATTAATTTAGGCAGCTGTGATGCCGTAATGTAATTTGACAACCCATCACTGCACAACAACACCCACATTTCTTTTCCAAATCCTTCATAAAGGTCATAATCATAATCGGGTACGCAGCTTACGCCCAATGCTTTTGTTACAAAATGCTTCTTTGGGTGCGTTTCCGCTTCTTCGGGTGTAATTTCTCCCCGTGCAAGCAAAACCTGAACTACAGTGTGGTCGGTGGTAAGTTGAGTTGCCCCATTGCTGTTTCCAACATAAATTCTGCTGTCACCAATGCTTGAAAAATATACTTTGCTTCCCATTACAACTACCATTACAACCGTTGTACCCATACCTGTACAGCTTTCTTCACTGACAGATTTTTGATATATTTGCAGATTTGCATCTTGTAATGCAGTTTGAATTATATTGCGTACAGTGATTTCACTTAAACCCGCACGAATACTGCGACTTAAATGTTGTTCAAGAATTTTACATGCCATAGTACTTGCAATATCTCCTGCCTTTTCTCCGCCCATTCCATCGCACACAACTGCATAAGCTGTATTATCATCAATTATATCATATATAAAGCTGTCTTGATTTTGTTTTCTTACATTACCGCAATCTGTACTTCCGAATACTTTTATCACAGGGCATCTCCCTCCTTCTGACTTTGTTCACGCCTGAGCTGTCCGCAAGCTGCACTTATATCCGCACCAAGCTCCCGTCTTACCGTTGCATTTAAACCAAACTGCTCCAATATCTTCTGAAACCTTTTTATATCGTCCTTGCTGCTGCGTTTAAGTCCTCTTTCTTTAACTTCATTGACCGGTATAAGATTTATATGACAATTAAGCCCTTTTACAAGATTGCACAATTGTTTTGCAGCTGTTTCGCTGTCATTTACACCTGCAATTAAGGCATATTCAAAGGTTACACGTCTACCTGTTGCAGCAAAGTAATCTTTACACGCTTTAATTAAAGTTTCAACATTATACCTTGCATTTATCGGCATTGTTTTATTTCGCAGTTCATTGCTCGGTGCATGAAGTGATACTGCCAAAGTCAATGGGTATTTCTTTTCGGCAAGCTTATAAATTCCGTCAACTACACCGCAGGTTGAAAGTGTAACATGACGCAAGCTAAGATTGTAACCGTCTTTGCTGCTTAAAAGCTCCAAAAACTTTGTTACATTATCAAAGTTATCCATCGGTTCACCTATCCCCATAAGTACCAAACTGTCAACACGTTTACCGCTGTCTTTTACCGCCGCATAAACTTCTCCCAACATCTCTGATGCAGTAAGATTTCTTTGCAAACCGCTCAAGGTTGAAGCACAAAATTTACAGCCCATTCTACAGCCTACCTGTGTTGAAATACACAAGCTTGCACCATGCACATACTGCATCAACACTGCTTCCACACAATTACCATCTGCAAGTTCATACAAATATTTTACTGTACCATCTATCGCCGACACAAGCTTCTTTTTTACTTTTACTGTGTCTATGTAGGCTCTTTGTGCAAGCTGTTCTCTAAGAGGCTTAGAAAGGTTGGTCATCTCGTCGAATTGTTCCGCATTATGTTGGTGCAGCCAAGAATAAATTTGTCCTGCTCTGAATGTAGGTAAACCCAATTCTTTTATAAAAGCTTCCATTTCTGTGCGGGTCATTGACCTGATTTCTGCTTTTTCCAATTACTCACCACATTTATTAAAGATTTTCATATTGCCGGCTGCTGCTTCTCCTTCGGGGCGGCACAATGCGGCTGAAAGCCGCCCGCGGCTATCGCCGCCGCACAGGCAACCGCAGGTTGCCAGGGATTGTGCCGCCCCGAGGAGTAGGTGCTCCCATGGGTATGAAGTTTCACTTGTTGCAATAAAAGATTTAGGTAAC
>JAVVRS010000153.1:0-4237 GCA_036654595.1 Oscillospiraceae bacterium
AAGACAATTATCAGTTTCTTTTTAGTGCTTTTTTTACTGCAACACAGATATTTTCGGCACACAGTCCAAATTCTTTTAGCAGTTCTACTGCCGAACCTGAATGTCCATAAGTATCATTGACACCTATCCTGATAACCGGTACAGGATATTCTTCGGCAACTGCAGAAGCAACCGCTTCACCTAAACCACCAATTATACTGTGTTCTTCAGCAGTAATAATCATACCTGTTTCTTTTGCCGCTTTAAGAATAATTTCTTTATCAAGAGGTTTGATTGTGTGAATATTTATTACCCTTACATCAATTCCCTCTTTAGCTAACATTTCAGCTGCTTTTGCTGCTTCGCCAACCATAAGACCTGTTGCAACAACAGTAATATCTTTACCATCTCTGAAAGTTATACCTTTTCCGAGTTCAAAGTTATAAGTAGCTTCATCATTTATAACAGGTACTGCCAAACGTCCAAGACGCATATATACAGGACCGGTGTAATCAATAATTGCTTGTACAGCAGCTTTTGCTTCAACATCATCGGCCGGTGATAATACCACCATACCCGGAATAGTTCTCATTAAAGCAAAATCTTCACAGCATTGATGACTTGCACCATCTTCACCAACTGAAATACCGCCATGTGTCGCACAAATTTTAACATTCAAATGTGGATAGCCTATAGAGTTTCTTATCTGTTCATACCCTCTGCCTGCCGCAAACATTGCAAATGTGCTTACAAATGGTATCATATCTGATGCTGCAAGTCCTGCCGCAACACCCATCATATTACCCTCTGCGATACCACAGTCAATAAATCTTTCGGGGCAAACTTTTTTAAACATACCTGATTTAGTTGCAGCCGCAAGGTCAGCATCAAGCACAACCATATTCGGATATTTATCGCATAAAGATGAAATTGCATTACCATAACTTTCACGAGTTGCTATTTTTTTAACATCTGCCATTTTATTCCACCTCCAAAGTTGCAATTTTTGCTTTTAATTCAGTCAAAGCTTGCTCAAGTTCTTCGGCATTAGGTGCTGTGCCATGCCATTTTGCCAGATTTTCCATAAATGAAACATCTTTGCCTTTTACTGTTTTTGCAATAATTGCAGTTGGTTTATCTTTTATAGTTTTAGCTTCATTAAATGCAGCTTCAATTTGGTCAAAATCATGTCCGTCAATATTAATAACATGAAATCCAAATGCCTTAAACTTTTCATCAATTGGATATGGGGACATTACATCAGTAATTTTACCATCAATCTGCAAACCATTATTATCTATAACTATACAAAGATTATCAAGCTTATAATGTGCCGCAAACATTGATGCTTCCCACACTTGACCTTCCTGTATTTCACCATCTCCAAGTACTGCATAAACACGATAATCTTTACCTGTAATTTTAGCCGCTTTTGCCATACCGCAAGCTGCTGATATACCTTGTCCCAATGAACCTGTTGACATATCTACACCCGGAACTTTTTTCATATCAGGGTGTCCTTGTAAAAATGAACCAATTTGTCTTAAAGTTTTTAAAGCCTCTACAGCAAAGAAACCTCTGTTAGCAAGAGTTGCATACAGCCCCGGTGCAACATGACCCTTTGACAAAACAAAACGGTCACGGTCTGCCATTTTAGGGTTCTTTGGGTCAATGTTCATTTCATGAAAATACAGATAGGTTAATATATCTGCTGCTGACAAAGAACCTCCCGGGTGCCCTGATTTAGCACAGAACACAGCGTCCAATGCGTCCATACGCACTTTACATGCCATAATACTCAGCTCTTTTTTTTCAGTAGTAAGCATTGTGATTTCCTCCTCATATTACTCTTTTATTTCTTTAATTTAGTTAAAAAATCTGTAAAATACTTTGGCAATTCGCTTTCAAAGTATAATCTTTCACCTGTTATTGGGTGAGTAAATCCCAATGCTCTCGCATGTAGGCATTGTCCGTAAAGCGACGTTATAACCTTTTTGGGGCCATATACATCATCACCGGCAACAGGGTGACCTATATATGCCATGTGTACTCTGATTTGATGTGTTCTGCCTGTTTCAAGCTGTAATTTAACATGAGTAAAACCATCAAAGCGTTCAAGCACTGTATAATGTGTAACTGCACATTTACTGTTCTTTTGTGTAACTGCCATTCGTTTTCTGTCAACAGGGTGTCTGCCTATTGGTGCATCAACAGTACCTGTATCTTCTTTAAGATTACCATAAACTACTGCTTCATAAAAGCGGTCAAAGCTGTGGTCGGCAAGTTGTACAGACAAACTGCTATGTGCAATATCATTCTTTGCAACAATCAGCAAACCACTTGTATTTTTATCAATACGATGTACAATACCCGGTCTTATGGCTCCGTTTATACCCGACAAACTGTCTTTGCAATGAGCCATCAAGCCATTAACCAATGTCCCTGTATAATTGCCCGGTGCAGGGTGTACTACCATACCTTTAGGTTTATTTATTACCAGCAATGCTTCATCTTCATACACAATGTCAAGTGGTATATCCTCCGGTAAAATATCAATCTCTTTTGGTTCGCTTTGCAGCACTGAAATTTCATCATTTTGACGGATTTTATAGCTTTTACCTACCTGTTTACCGCAAACCAAAATTTCACCCTGTTCTATCATTCTCTGAACTACACTGCGTGTGAAATTCGGCATATTTACTGTAACCCAACTGTCCAATCTTTCACCGACAGCCATATTGTCTGTCTGTAAAATAATTTCATCGGGCATTATTATTCTCCTTGTTTCTGCCATCAATAAACAACAAATATATCATAAGCATACCTGTACCAATTACCACACATATATCTGCAAAGTTAAACACTGCAAAATTTATTAATCTGAAATCTACATAATCTACTACAAATCCACGCCATACTCTATCTATAAGATTACCGACACCACCTGCAATAATAAGCCCCAATGTAATATTCAAAAATTTACTTGCCGGCTTTTTATAAAGCATTAATACCACAATTGCCAACAGTAATAGCCCTGTAGCTACTGCTAAAAATGTTGTTCTTTCAGACAGCATACTAAATGCCGCACCTGTATTTTCATGGTAAGTCAAATGCAAAACATTAGGTATGACCGCAAGTGTATCGGTCAATCTTAAATTGGAATATGCCCAAATTTTAATTATTTGGTCTATACCTACCAACACTGCCGCCATCAAAAGTGCAATATATACCAACGTATCACTCCTTATTTGTACTGTTTTGTAGCTTCGGCCCACGCAGGCGGGCGGCTTCGCCGCCCAATTGCCGCAAAGCGGCAATTTACAGGGTTTGCCGCGTTGCGGCAAAAGCTGTGCCTGCGTGGGCCTGTGCCAAAATATTAACTGCATATTTCCCATAACAAAGCTATTGCAAGCTTTATTGCCTGCAATAGCTTTTAATAATTATAATTGTTCCTGCATAACTCTTGCACAACGCTTACATAAGGTTGGGTGTTCACTGTTAGTACCTACTGATTTACCATATGTCCAACAACGTTCACATTTTTCACCTTCTGCATGACAAACACTTACTGTAAGTCCTGCTACAAGCCCTGTGTTTGATTGTATTTCTTTGGTTAATTCAACTTGAGAAACAATAAATACAGGAGCAAGTTCTGTAAGATAGGTGTTTAAGAAATCATACAATTCACCGTCAGCACCAAGAACAACCTTAGCTTCCAAAGATTTACCTATAGTTTTATCTTTTCTTAAAAGTTCCAAAACTTTGTTAACATCATCTCTGATTTCATGGATTTTATCCCATTTTGCAACAAATGAATGGTCTGCTTTATTTTCTTGCAATTTAGAAATGTCATTTAAAAATACAGATTCATTGTTATATTTTTCGCTTTGCGGCATAAATGACCAAATTTCTTCTGCTGTGTAGGAAAGAATAGGTGCAAGCAACAATGTAATTTTTCTTAATACTGTATATATTACCGTCTGTGCTGATCTTCTCAGCACATCATCTGCTTTTTCACAGTACAATCTGTCTTTAAGAATATCAAGATAAAAACTTGACATATCAATTGTACAGAAATTGTGTACAGCATGATAAACAATGTGGAAATCTAATTTATCATAAGCTTCTTGTGATTTTTCAATTAAATCTCCAAGTTGAATGATTGCCCATTTATCAAGTTCTGTCATATCTTCATATGTCACACTGTCAGTATCCGGATTAAAATCCTTTAGATTGCCGAGTATATATCTTGCTGTAT
>JAVVRS010000154.1:0-4218 GCA_036654595.1 Oscillospiraceae bacterium
GAATAATGCGTAAAGCAATAACTGAGTATGACATGATACAACAAGGTGATGTAATAGCACTGGGGATAAGCGGAGGAAAAGACAGTGTTTGTTTGTTAGCGGGGCTGGCGAAATTAAAGCAGTTTATAGGCATTGAGTTTACAATTAAAGCAATAACCTTAGACCCATGCTTTGGGGGGATACAAACAGATTATACGCTTATAGAAAAGCTGTGTGAAGATTTAGGAGTAGAGTATCATATTATACGAACACAGATAGGTGAAATTGTATTTGATATACGCAAAGAAAGCAGTCCATGCAGTTTATGTGCAAGAATGAGACGAGGAGCATTACATGATGCAGCACTTAGTTATGGTTGTAACAAAATAGCATTGGGACATCATAAAGATGATGCAATTGAAACATTTATAATGAATTTATTTAATGAGGGCAGACTTGGTTGTTTTTCACCTGTTAGTTATCTTTCTCGTAAAGATTTAACAATGATACGCCCATTGGTATTGACAGAAGAAAATGATATTATAAAAGCAGTAAATCGCAACAAATTACCAATAGTAAAAAGTGTTTGTCCCGCTGATGGAGTTACATCAAGACAGCAAACAAAACAATGGTTGATTGATATGGAAAAACAACAGCCGGGTATTAAAGCAAGAATATTCACAGCAATGAAGAATGGGCATATCAGTAAATGGTAAAATCTTACTAATTCGCAGCTCTGCCACGCCGGCAGCAAAATTTGCCGTTATACGGCAAATTTCGCAAATTGTCGCCGCTTGTGCAGCGGCGGCAAATATGGGCGGCTTCGCCGCCCGCCGGCGTGGCAGAGCCGACGATATTGTAAAATTAAGAAGTCCGGTGTAAAGGGTTAGGATAATATTAATAAAGGTATTTTTTTGTAAAGCAAAAATAGTAATAAGCAAAGGGGAAAGATGATGGTAAAGTTAATTAAAAACGGAGTGTATCTTTTAAATGGCAAAGAATTAATAGAGGATACCGGAGATGCGGCAGTAAAGCTTGCAGCAAAGGGCGTAAGTGAAAAGAAAGAAAGAGCAATTCAAAACACAATAGCTTATTCTATTATAAAAGCACATAATACTGCTGATAATATGGAAAATTTAAAGCTGAAATTTGATGCAATGGCATCACATGATATAACATATGTTGGAATTGTTCAAACAGCAAGAGCAAGCGGAATGACAGAATTTCCAATACCATATGTGTTGACAAATTGTCATAACAGTTTATGTGCCGTTGGCGGAACAATTAATGAAGATGACCATCTTTTCGGACTTAGTGCCGCAAAAAAGTATGGAGGTATTTATGTACCTGCACATCAAGCAGTAATTCATGCTTATATGCGTGAAATGCAAAGCGGCTGTGGCAAAATGATACTTGGTTCTGATAGTCATACACGTTATGGAGCACTTGGAACACTTGCAATAGGTGAAGGTGGCGGAGAACTTGCAAAACAGCTTTTAGGTAAAACTTATGATACAAAATGTCCGGAAGTTATAGCAGTGGTGCTTACGGGAAAGCCTGAAAAAGGAGTAGGACCGCAGGACGTAGCACTTGCAATTATCGGAGCAGTATTTGAAAGCGGATTTGTAAAGAATAAGGTACTTGAATTTGTTGGAGAAGGTATATCAAACCTTGATATGGAGTATCGTAATGGTATTGATGTAATGACAACCGAAACTACTTGTTTATCCTCTGTGTGGTGTACAGATAGTAAAACCAAAGATTATTTTGAAATACATGGCAGACCACAGGCATATAAAGAACTTATGCCAAAAGGTACAGCATATTATCATGGAGCAGTTTTGGTAGATTTATCAGCAGTAAAACCAATGATTGCAATGCCATTTCACCCATCAAATGTATATACAATAGAAGAACTCAATGCTAATTTAAGAGATATACTTGCGTTAACTGAGCTTAAAGCAAAAACACAGCTTGGTAAAAACACAGAACTTGGATTAATCCGAAAAATTAAAGATGGTAAATTACTTGTAGATCAAGGTTTTATCGGAGGCTGTGCAGGCGGTACATTTGATAATATTATGGCAGCATCTGATATTATTTCGGGTCATACTATAGGTAGCGATGCATTTTCGTTGAGTGTATATCCGGCAAGTCAGCCTGTAAATTTAAGTTTAATTCAAAATGGAGCAGTAGAAAAACTTTTGACAGCAGGTGCAACAGTAAGGACAGCATTTTGCGGACCATGTTTTGGTGCAGGTGATGTGCCATCAAATCAAGGGTTATCAATCCGTCATTCTACAAGGAATTTTCCAAATCGTGAGGGCAGTAAGCCATCGGGCAGACAGATTGCATCAGTAGCATTGATGGACGCACGTTCAATTGCAGCAACAGCAATAAATAAAGGTATACTTACAGCAGCAACTGATATTGATGTAAATTACAGTAAACCCAAATATTATTTTAATAAGCAAATTTATGAAAATCGTTGTTATAATGGTTTTGGCAAAGCAGATGCAAATGTTGAGCTTAAATTCGGTCCCAATATAACAGATTGGCCTGCAATGAGTCATTTAACAGAGCATCTTCTGTTAAAAGTTGCAGCATATATCACCGATGATATAACTACAACAGATGAACTTATTCCCTCGGGTGAAACCTCCTCTTATCGTTCCAATCCTCTTAAATTAGCAGAGTTCACATTATCCAGAAAAGACCCTGAGTATGTAAATCGTGCAAAAGCGGTACAAAAGTATGGAATTGCAAAACTGGCAGGACAAGAGTATATGGACGAAGCATTAACAGCTATCTTTAAACAGATACATACCATTAGCGGTTGTGAAAAGCTTGTACCGTCACAGGTTGGTATAGGCAGTGTAATATATGCAGTAAAACCGGGTGATGGTTCAGCAAGAGAACAAGCAGCAAGCTGCCAAAAAGTACTTGGCGGTTGGGCAAATATAGCCAGAGAATATGCAACGAAACGATACCGTTCCAATTTAATCAATTGGGGTATGATACCGTTTACTATTTCAGAACAGCCTGTGTTTGGTTTAAACGATTACATTTTCATACCTAATATACATAAAAGCATAGCAAATGGTGAGGCTAAAGCGACAGCTTATGTACTTGGCAAAACATTAAAGACATTTTCGGTTGATTTACCACAGGTTACAGATGATGAACGTGAGATTATTTTAAAAGGTTGCTTGATAAATTACTATAGAGGGTAAAAATCAATAATGGTTATGGCACACTATACACCTAATATATGCGTGAAATGGGGCGGCACAATGCGGCACTTCGTGCCGCCGGCGGCTTCGCCACCGCACCTATCCCCCTCGTGGAGGGGGATAGGTGTATTGTGCCGCCCCAATGCCTGACGGTAAAACAGAAGTTAAATTAAGAAACGAATAAGGATTTTAAAATAGGTAAAAAAGCATAAATCACCATAAATATCAGAAAAAAATATGTTGATAAATACAAAGGCAGGTCAAGAAATTTGCAAATTTAGTTAAATAGCACAATAAAACATATAAAATCTTTAGCAATGCAATGGTAGTAATAGGCTTGCAAAAAACAACTGCTACTGTTATAATGATAACAATGATTGCAAAGTATTTTGCTGTATCATAACAAAACTGACAGTTGCTGTGTTGTGAACGTATAAACGGGAGATAAGGTTCGGCACTTCAATTTTCATGGTAACAAAAAAATAAATTATTATAAGGAAAGAGGGATTCTTATGTTTCCAAACAGATTTGCTGGGAAAACAATGGTAATCACAGGCGGTGCTACAGGTATAGGTCTTGAAGTTGCTAAAAGAGCAGCAGCAGAAGGTGCTAATGTTGTAATTGGTTCTCGTAACCAAGAACATGGCGACGCAGCTATTGCTGAAATCACAGCAGCAGGCGGCAAAGCTATCTTCGTAAGAACCGATGTAACAAAAGTTGAAGATGTTAAAAATCTTTATGTTCAAGCAAAAGCTAAATACGGCAATGTACAAATTGCTATCAATAACGCAGGCGTACTTCATGATTCAGCTACAATTTTTGAAATGACCGATGCTGAATGGGATAGAGTTATCAAAACAAACCTATATGGTATGTTCTACTCTGCAAGAGAAGCATTTGTACATATGAAAGAAGTTGGCGAAGGCGGTTCTATCCTTAACCTTGGTTCTGTTGCAGGTATTAACGGTATGCCAAGTGCATCTGCTTACTGTGCATCAAAACATGG
>JAVVRS010000155.1:0-1253 GCA_036654595.1 Oscillospiraceae bacterium
AATCCTTGTCCAAACCATTGACTAAAGCCGCCAAGGTTTGTACAGCACCATCAACACCGACTATACCTGTATTAATGGCAACATCATAATTTTCAAGTTTACCCCATTTTTGGTCAGTATAATAATTATAATATGCAGCACGACGCTTATCGGAACGAATTGCCAAATCAAGAGCTTGTTCTTTTGGAACATCACGACGTGCAACAATACGGTCAATTTTGCTTTGATTGTCGGCATAGATAAAAATATTCAGACAATCGGGGTCATCTTTAAGAAGATAGTCTGAACAACGCCCCATAATTACACATGAACCTTGCATTGCGACATCACGCACAACGCTAGACTGTATATTATAAAGCTTATCATTTAAAGCTTTATCTGAGTTAGCGGCGGAGGAAAGTGTAAAAAGGAGGCTATTGCTGGCAGGTGGGGTGTGTGATGATTCTGATTCAGCAAAAAGTTCCATAGCAAATCCGCTTTCTTTAGCGGCCATAGCAATGAGGTTATAATCATAACATGGTATATTTAATTGTTCGGCGAGTTGTTTTCCAACGCTTCTGCCGCCGCTGCCATATTGTCTGTTGATGGTAATAATTATACGTTTGTTCATTTGAATACACACACCTCTTTAAATTAAAAATTGGGTATAAGCAGCAATTATTTAATCAAAGCTTTTTTAGCTTCTGTGAGTTCATCACCGAGAGCTTGTTCAACAAAAGTTTTAAGCATACTTACAGTGTTGTCAATACCAACACGACTGCTGTTTATACAGATATCATGGTTAAGTATATCGCCCCATTTTTGGTCAGAATAGTAAGTATAATAAGTGGCACGACATTTATCTGTTTTGATTACAAGTTCTGCCGCACTTTTTTCGGAGATACTTTTTCTTTCCATTACAGTTTTAATTTTAGAAGCCATATCAGCATAAATGAATACATTTATACATTTGGTATAATCTTTTAAAACATAATCAGAGCAACGTCCAACAATTACGCAAGGACCTTGGTCGGCAATTGTACGGATAATGCTGGATTGAATTAAAAATAATTTGTCATTAAGTGGCATATTATAAGGACCGCTTGTACCGATAAGTGACATGGAATAAAGGAAACTGTTTGTAGCTTTTTTATCAGCTTTTTTAAACAATTCCTCAGAATAACCACTATCCTTAGCGGCTATAGATATAATTTCATAGTCATAAAATGGGACACCTAATTTTTTACTAGCCGACCCACTCTTGATTTACTAAC
>JAVVRS010000155.1:1263-4154 GCA_036654595.1 Oscillospiraceae bacterium
CCGCCGCTACCATATTCTCTGCTTATTGTAATAACAGGGTATTTTGTCATAAAATCACAACCTTCCTAATAATTTTCATAGAAATTATTTATAGATACATTATGACAGTTATTCACAAAAAAGTCAATATATTAAGTGCCATATTTATGCAACACAACATAGAATTTTTTATACAGTTTGAAAGAAAGATTGAAATATTTTTATAATATAATTTATCACTATATAATGTGAAATAAATTGGGTGCAAAACATATAAAATTATGTTATACTAAAAGCATATTGCTGTATTGCGGATAAAATAAATATATATAATAAAAAGGATGATGTAATTGATTACAGTAAGCGATTTAGGATTACAGTTCGGTGGTTCAAAACTGTTTGATAATGTTAATCTTAAATTTACACCGGGCAATTGCTATGGTGTTATTGGTGCAAATGGTGCGGGCAAGTCTACTTTCTTAAAAATTTTGTCGGGAGAAATTGATAACTACTCGGGTACGGTAGAAATTCCACCTAATTTTAGAATGAGTGTACTGGAACAGGACCATTTTAAGTATGATGAATTTACGGTGCTTGACACCGTTATAATGGGTAACCATCGCCTTTATGAAATTATGAAGGAAAAGGAAGCCTTATATGCCAAAGAAGATTTTACTGATGAAGATGGAGAAAAAGCATCACAGCTTGAGGGCGAATTTGCTGAAATGAATGGTTGGGACGCAGAAACAGAAGCTTCTCAGTTGTTACAGGGCTTAGGTATAGGCAATGATTTGCTTTATTCACCTATGGATACATTACAAGGCGGAGAAAAAGTTAAGGTTCTTTTGGCACAAGCATTGTTTGGTCAGCCACAAATAATCCTCTTAGATGAACCTACTAACCATCTTGATGTAAATTCTATTGTTTGGTTAGAAGATTTTTTACTTGATTTTGAGGGAACACTGATTATTGTATCACATGACCGACATTTTCTTAATGTGGTTTGTACACATACTGTGGATATTGACTTTGGACAGATTAAAATGTGCGTAGGTAACTATGATTTCTGGTATGAATCCAGTAAGCTAGTACAACAGGTAATGAAAGACCAAAATAAACGCCGAGAAGATAAAGTTAAAGAACTGCAAAACTTTATTGAACGATTTTCAGCAAATAAATCAAAATCAAAGCAAGCAACTTCCCGTAAAAAACTTATTGATAAATTAACGATTGAAGAAATGCCGTCATCATCAAGAAAGTATCCATATGTTGCATTTAAACCGGAACGTGAAGTTGGTAAAGAAGTATTGTTTGTAGAAAATCTCTCTAAAACCATAGATGGTGTTAAGGTGCTTAACAATGTTCATTTCCGCTTGAATAAAGATGATAAAGTAGCTATTATAAGTGAGAATGAACAGGCACAAACAGTATTGTTTAAAATTTTGATGGGTGAAATGCAACCTGATGAAGGTACTTTTAAATGGGGCGTAAGTACAAGTCAATCATATTTTCCGAAAGATAATGCAGAATTTTTTGAAGATAACAATATGAATTTGATTGAATGGATGCGACAATATTCTACCGATGAACATGAAAGTTATGTCAGAGGATTTTTAGGAAGAATGTTATTCTCCGGAGATGACCCACTTAAACCGGTAAAAGTACTTTCGGGCGGTGAAAAGGTGCGTTGTATGCTTTCAAGAATGATGCTTGCAGGTTCAAATATTTTAGTGCTTGACCAACCTACCAACCATCTTGATTTGGAATCCATTACAGCACTTAATAATGGGCTTATTGATTTTAAGGGCGTAATTTTATTTGCTTCGCATGACCATCAGTTTATACAAACTATAGCAAATCGTATTATTGAGCTTACACCTACCGGCTTCATTGATAGAATGACTACCTATGATGATTATTTGGAACAATTCAAAGGCGTAAAAAATTAAAACAGTGCCATCACCACTAACCACCATCTTTATTGATTGGGTATCAGTTCGTAGCCGTGGGGCGGCACAATGCGGCACTTCGTGCCGCAGGCGGCGTTGCCGCCACGAGGGTCAAACCCTATAGGGTTTGACCCTCGATTGTGCCGCCCCACGCAGCAAGGATTGCTTAAGAATAAAGTTATATGCCGAAAAGCCGCTGACATCTGAAAAAAGAGGTCGGCGGCTTTAAATTAAATGTAAAAGCAAAAAAACACACGAAATACAATAAAATTGCAGTTCAGTGTGTTTTCTTACAAGATGTAATGAAAAAGATGTATCGAATTAATTGAAGTGACGTAATTATAGAGATTATGTCGAATAATGTAATTTCTATGTTTAAAGTATAGCTTACTAAAGAATATAAGTCAACAGTATTAAGTAAAAAATTTAGTGTATTTGTATAAATTTGTACATAATATCATAAAGAAGTGCACAAAAAAACGCATTGTATGACAAAATTGTATCTTCAAATATATTTATGTTAAACAAAAAACAAATTTATTTTCAATCAGATTATAATTAATAAAAAGCCGGGTCGGAATTTATTAAAATCTATAGATTTATTAGCTGTAAACAGTTGACATAACAGTGATTTAGATGTATAATAAATTTCGTTGGTTTTATGCTGCTATGGCTCAGGTGGCAGAGCACGTCCTTGGTAAGGACGAGGTCACGCGTTCGAATCGCGTTAGCAGCTCCAATGTAAAACCCCTGTAAATCGCTTAACTAAGCAGTTTACAGGGGTTTTTGTTATATTGCTTTTTTTGTAAAAAGTTATTATCAAAGATTAAAAATCAGTTAAACTATACTTAATATATGATTAAATGTCGTAAATTTGTCGTAAATTCTTAACCACTAAAGGTCTTACATATCATACATTTCGGACTATAAAAAAACAGGAGCACCACAAGTGCCGAACATACC
>JAVVRS010000156.1:0-4145 GCA_036654595.1 Oscillospiraceae bacterium
TGAGCATCTTCGGTATAACCGCTGCTTGTAGAATGATATGCAGCCAGTATCGGTTCACTGTTATATACCATAACAATGTTATCAATAGCATTTGCAGCTTCGGATATCTTAGTCCAGTATTGTTCAAATTTATCTCCATAGCGTTTTTGGGCGATATCTTTAGTGACATATACTTTCCAATTTTCGGGGTCGGCGGAAAAATCGTATTCAGATGATGCAGGAGATGTTGAGTTACCATTCATTTTTTGATTATATAAAGCGTATGTTAAGGCACAAATACCTTGTGATTTCATTGCTTCAAGCTGAAAATCCGGAGGCATTTCTGCACATATTGCACCTTTTACGAAGTCTTTATAGTTTACTTTATCTATCTTGCCGGTGCTTTCATTAAGAATTTTAAAGGTGAGTGAAACATTGGTTCTGTTTGAATTATTCCACACCGATGATTTGTCAATCTTTGGGTCGATAAAATCTTGATTATCCACAGGGTTAAGCATAGGTGTTATGACCGATGTATCTGTAGAAATGGGATTAGGCTTATCACGAGAGTAGCTTGTACCGACCGAGGGAGGAGGCTCTGCAAAAGATACACCTTTAAATATAGGTACAACAAATAAAACTATGCAAAGCATTGCAATGATTAACATATTAAACTTCATTTTAAGCTCCTTTTTTGTTTTGCAAGATAAGTGTGTATATCTTTCAAAATCTCAGCGTTTTTCTTGACTTTGGCTGTCTGTTAAGATAAAATATAAAGGATAAAGAAATATGAGAGGGGTTGAGAATGTGTTAGACCTTTTGGATAGCAATTATCCTCAAGCAAATGGTTACATTAACAATTTATGCGAAACATTTAAAAAAAATAACAATATTCCATCAGAATATTTTGACAATCCATATGTAAAAAAAGGGCTGAGAAACAGCGATGGTACAGGTGTTGTTGCCGGCATTACAAAAATAGGTAATGTTCACGGTTATGTTTTGAATGAAGGTGAGCTTGAGGCGGTAGAAGGTCAGCTTACTTATCGAGGTTATGATGTAAAAGATATAGTGACCTCCGTTATAAAAGACGGGAGATACGGTTTTGAAGAAGTTTGTTGGCTTTTATTAATGGGTGATTTGCCTACACATGAACAACTTGCAGATTTTAACAGATTATTTGAAGTTTTCAGAGAATTGCCGGATTCTTTTTTGGACGATTTAATAACAAAATCTCCTTGCAGAGATATTATGAATCAGCTTTCAAGAAGTGTTTTGTCACTCTACTCATATGATGATAATCCAGATGATTTATCTGTTGAAAATATTATGCGTCAATCTATACAGATAATGGCACAGATGCCAATGATTATGGTGACGGCATATCAGGTTAAACGTAGAGCATTTGACCATAAAAGTATGTATTTTCATCATCCTAAGCAAGGACTGTCAACTGCCGAAAATATTTTAAGACTTTTGCGTTCTGATAAAACATTTACCGAACAGGAAGCACATCTGCTTGATATTATGATGATTTTACAAGCAGAGCATGGCGGCGGTAATAACTCAACCTTTGCAACTCGTGTAGTTTCTTCAACAGGGACAGATACATATGCTGCGATTTCAACAGGTATAAATTCTCTTAAAGGGCCCAAGCATGGTGCAGCAAACCATAAGGTAACAAATATGGTTGAGGATATAAAAGAAAATGTTTCCAATTGGGAAGATGAATCAGAGTTAAAAGATTATCTGGCAAAAATTGTGCGTAAAGAAACAGGGGATAAATCGGGTCTGATTTATGGTATGGGTCATGCGGTTTATACTATCAGTGACCCTCGTGCAATTATTTTAAAAGAGAATGCGTATAATTTGGCAAAAGGAACAGAGTTTGAAAAGGAATTTAATCTGATTTCAAGCATTGAAAAACTATCGCCAGACGTATTGGCAGAGATAAAAAAGCATGATAGACATATTTGTGCCAATGTTGATATGTATACAGGCTTTGTATATCGTATGTTGGGTATACCTTCGGACTTAACAACACCGCTTTTTGCAGTATCCAGAATACCCGGCTGGTGTGCTCATCGCTTAGAAGAAGTGTTTACAAGTAAGAAGATTATACGTCCTGCATACAAAACAATTACTACTAATTCAGTATATATTCCACTGGATAAAAGATAGCTGAAAAACAGGAGAGTTTGTGATAAAACTGTCCTGTTTTTTTATGTAATGCCGTTATATGAACTGTATTTGGTCAAAATTATACCTGTACAAGTAAGTAGATGTTTACATTGTTGTGTTTTTAAGGTAAAATGTATAGTAGCCCTGTTCTATAATATCAAACAGGTCCTTTGAAAACTTTTTCAGGATTTCAGGAAGGTAGGTTAAAATCAATGAGCCTAAAGTATAAGAGAGTTCTAATAAAACTGAGCGGAGAAGCCTTGGCAGGTGACAAAAAATTTGGATTTGACTATGACACGGCATACCACATTTGCGAGAGTATAAAAAAATGTGTTGACCTTGGTGCGGAAATCGCAATTGTAGTTGGCGGCGGAAACTTTTGGCGAGGACGTACCAGCGGAAAGATGGATAGAACAAGAGCAGACCATATGGGTATGTTGGCGACTGTTATCAATGCCTTGGGACTGGCTGATGTGTTGGAATCCATGGGAGTAAAAACTCGTGTACAAACTGCTATTGCAATGCAGCAGATAGCTGAACCGTACATAAGAAACAGAGCTGTCAGACATTTGGAAAAGGGTAGACTTGTTATCTTTGGCTGCGGAACAGGAAACCCTTTCTTTTCAACAGATACAACATCATCGTTGCGTGCAGCAGAAATTGATGCTGATATTATCTTTAAAGCAACCTTAGTTGATGGCGTTTATGACAGTGACCCATTCATAAACAAAGATGCAAAAAAATATGACCTGCTTACATTTAGTGAAATTTTAAATAAAGAACTCAATGTTATTGATATGACTGCTGCATCAATGTGCCGTGATAATAAAATTCCAATATTGGTGTTTAGTCTTGAAGACCCTGATAACCTTGTTAAAGCAATGCAAGGTGAAGCTATCGGAACCCTTGTAAAATAGAATATCTGAAATTTTTATATTTAGGAGGATTTAACATGAAACAAACATATGACCAGTGTGAAGCTAAAATGAAAAAAACCATAGCTGTATTGGAAGGCGATTTTAAATCAATCAGAGCAGGCAGAGCAAATCCTGCAGTACTTGACAGAGTAATGGTAGATTATTATGGTTCACCTACACCTGTTTCTCAAATGGCTGCGGTAGCGGTTACTGAAGCCAGAACAATTATGATTACACCATGGGATAAATCTACACTTAAACTGATTGAAAAAGCAATTTTAATCTCTGATATTGGTATTAACCCGGGTAATGATGGTACAGCAATCAGACTTTCATTCCCACCGTTGACAGAAGAAAGACGTAAAGAAATTGTTAAAGGAATAAATAAATCCGGTGAAGAATCTAAAATAGCTATAAGAAGTATTCGTCGTGATGCTAATGAAACATATAAAACGATGAAGAAGAATAAACAAATGAGCGAAGATGAACAAAAAGAATGGGAAAAGAAAGTTCAAGACCTTACAGATAGATTTATAAAAGAAATAGATTTAATTGTAAAGAACAAAGAACAAGAAATCCTATCTATCTAAGACAATTAAGCAGTAAAAGTGGAGGCAGACTATGGCTAAGAATATTTTATGGCAAAATACCGGCAACCTTCCAAAGCATATAGGTATTATAATGGACGGGAATGGTCGGTGGGCATCAAAGCGTGGTCTGCCTCGTACTATGGGACATAAAGAAGGTGCAAAGACATTCCAAAAAATCGCACAACACTGCCATGATATTGGTATTCGGTATTTAACAGTGTATGCTTTCTCAACAGAGAATTGGAACAGACCACAAAATGAAGTAGATGCAATTATGAATTTGTTGAGGGATTATCTTGCTGAAGTGGACGGACATAAAGATGAAAATATCAAAACCGTTTTTATTGGTGATAAAACACCATTGGCAGAGGATATTAAGGAAAAAATAATTGCGGTGGAACAGCAGACAGCAAAAAATACAGGTATGACAGTTAACATTGCTCTTAATTATGGTGGACGGGCAGAACTTACAGAGGCT
>JAVVRS010000157.1:0-4138 GCA_036654595.1 Oscillospiraceae bacterium
ATTCTTTTTCGCCTTAAAAATGCAATTGACAGAAGTCAACTCTCGGCATTAAAGCAACTTAAATATTTAGCGGAGTATGATTCTTTAACAGGTATTTATAATAAGACAAAATTTTTTGAGGCGACTCGTGAAATGTTAGATATGAACCAAGGTGAAAGTTTTGTCTTTCTTCGTTTTGATGTGGACCGTTTTCAGCTTATCAATTCGTTTTTCGGTGCTGAGGAAGGCGATAAGCTGCTTATTTATATTGCACAAAATATGGCGGAAGATGCCAAGAAATGTGAAAAAGCAACCTATGGAAGGATAGAATCCGATGTGGTTGCAATGTGTCTGCCATATTATCAAGAGCAGGTTGAAAGCATGGTGATGCAATCTAAGCAGACATTGGCACAGTTCAATTTAAACTACGATATTGTGCCGTCAATTGGAATGTATGTAATAGATGACCCAACTCTTTCGATTGAGGAAATGTACAACCGTGCTACCCTTGCGGCTAAGACCTGTAAGGGAAGCTATGTTGACCTTTTTGCCTATTACAATCCAAGCATGAGCTTGATATTGGAAAGTGAGCAGGAAATAACAAACGAGATGAACTTTGCATTGGAACATGGGCAGTTTGAAATTTATTTGCAGCCTCAATATAATATTCATACTAATTTGCCTTGCGGTGCAGAAGCACTCGCCAGATGGGTACATCCTAAAAAAGGAATGATATCTCCGGGTAAATTTATTCCGCTATTTGAGCGTAACGGCTTTATAACCAAGCTGGATTATTATATATGGGAACAGGTGTGTAAGTGTCTTCGACGTTGGATTTTACAGGGTATCACACCATATCCGATTTCGGTCAATGTATCTCGTGTAAATATTTATAATCCACATCTGGTAGAGATGTTGATGGAACTGCTTAATCGCTATGAACTCAAACCCGAACTGCTTAGTCTTGAATTGACCGAAAGTGCCTATACAGATAACCCTACAGCTATGAAAAAAACCATGGCACAGCTGCAAAATAATGGATTTACCATATTGATGGACGATTTTGGCAGTGGCTATTCGTCACTTTCATTGCTAAAAGATATTATGATTGATGCACTGAAAATTGATATGGGATTTTTGTCTGTCAGCGAATTTGCGGGTCGTGGAGAGAATATAATCGCCTCAATTATTCGTATGGCAAAATGGCTGAATATACCGGTTATTGCCGAGGGTGCCGAAACGGCTGAACAGGTGGATTTTTTACGGAGTGTAGGTTGTGATTATGTACAAGGCTATTACTATGCACGACCCATGCCGGTTGGAGATTATGAACAGCTTTGTATCAGTCTGTCACTTAACATGCAGATGATTGATAAAAAATATGGCAGCTATTGTTATGACGATTTATTTTCACATAATGAGGAAATGAAGCGACTGTTCAGCAACAAGCTGCAAGCTGCTGTTATCTGTGAATATTTCGATGATAAAATTGAACTTGTACGGGTAAATGAAGCTTATTATGCCTTGGTGGGACATGATGATGTGGTAGCAAAGTCCACTAACATTTTGAACACATTGGAAAGTGAGTACAGGGAACAATTGTTTCGTGCTTTTTATGACTGTGCCCAGACGTTGGAACCTACTGAATGTGAATATATGCGACATCGCACAAACGGTGTTCCATTGTGGATTGGAGCAAAGCTCAGTTATGTTACTATGGTGGGTAACATTCGCAAAGGTATTGATGACGGATTGCAAAAATATAAGGAGTCAATGTTGATGGTGGAGCATGATGCACACAACATACTGATTGTAGATGATGCTGAGATTAATCGTACCATTTTAAAGAAGATTTTACAGAACCAATTTTCTTGCTTAGAGGCAGAAAACGGTAAGCAAGCGATTGAAATTTTACAGGATAATAAAAATCAAGTTGACCTAATATTGCTGGACATAAGTATGCCGGAGATGGACGGGAAGGAATTTTTGAAATATAAGCAAACAATGCCTGAGCTGAGTGCTATCCCCGTCATTATGATTACTGCCGATGACAGTCCCGAACAGCAGACAAGTGCATTTTCTTTGGGTGCAAATGACTATATTGTCAAACCGTTTATTCCGGAGGTAGTTACCCACAGAATACGCAATGTATTGGAAGCAAATCACCGTTTTAAAGAGATGGTGAGTGAATATAACACTATATCGGCACAGATTAAAACAGATTTAATGACAGGCTTAATTAACCGGATAAGTGCAGAGAAGATGATTTCTCGGAGATTAAGCTCTGCGAAAGATACCTGCGTAATGGTGATGCTGGATATTGATAATTTTAAGCAAATTAATGATACTCGTGGTCATGATTACGGAGATAAAGTCATTTGTGCGGTAGCGGATAAGCTACGTTTGCATTTTAGAAAAGAAGATATAATTGCACGCATGGGCGGTGATGAGTTTGCTGTATTTATAGGAGATATCTCTGATGAAAAATTGGTGGAGAAGAAAGCACATGACCTCTGTACAAGCATATCTGAAATAGAGATTGACGGAGAAAATTCAGAGATTACCTGTTCTGTGGGTATTGCGATTTCCTCTGAGCAGGAACATTCATTTGAAATATTGTATAAAAATGCGGATAAAGCTCTTTACAATGCCAAGTGCCGAGGTAGAAACGTCGTTTCTATCTATGGAGAGGAAGCAGCGGCTACCTCGGTTAACAGATGGTTCAATGACGCTGAAAGCGTGTTGGATACCCTTAAAGACAGCATTTATGCCTGCGATAAGGAAACCTATGAACTTATTTATGCCAATGGCAGTCTTTGCAGACTGATGGGGGCAAACAGAGAGTGGTGCAAGGGGAAAAAATGTTATGAGGTTTTGATGCACCGAACAATACCATGTGATTTTTGTGCCATGTCCACAATGATAGAGGGCAAAGTGTATACACGCCTATTCAGAGCACCTAATTCGGAGCAGACATTTTTAATGCGTGGACAAACAGTCAATCGTAACGGAACTGTAATACATTTAGAGGTTGCGGTAGACGTCACGGAAGCTGATGCGAAAAATGTACGCTGGAGCGAGGTGTCCGGTTATGAACAAAGCTAACACACTTGTGAGGATAAATATAAAGCAGTGTGTGGTTGCTTTGTTAACATTTGACCCTGCCGTCAAAACTATGCAAGCACTTATGGCAAAAAGGGTTGTGAGAGTAGGAGATGGAAATAATGGAGGACGCACTTAAATTAACAGAACTATCGGACGAGGTTAAACTTTATTGCGAGATTGTGCGTCAGTCAACAGATGGTGTTTATGTAATTGAACAGAAATCACACAAATTGCTGTATGCCAATGATGCCATGGACGAAATTCTTGCCACGGTAGGAATTTCTAATTATGTAGGGAAAAAATGCCATTATGCTTTAAGAAATTGTGAGGAGCCTTGTAAGGATTGTTTTGCTTATCCACCCACCAATGTAGGCGAGTCAAGGGAAATATATCTTGATTTTTTGTCAAAATACTATTCGGTGAACTCACGAGCTATTCAGTGGCAAGAAATTCCGGCATATGTTATCTATCTTTCGGATATTTCCGAAGGAAAAAAATCTCGGCTTGAGCTTGCCAAAACACAGCAAAAATTGGAGGCGGCTATCCAACATGCCGGACTTGCCTATTGGGAATACGATATTGCAAACAGGAGGGCATATTTAAATGCCATCTCGACGAGAGAATATGCTCTGGATAAAATAATCGAAAATTATCCTGAGGGATTGTATAAAACAGGAGCAATTCACCAAGACAGTATTGCAAAGTATGAAGCTTTGATACAAGCGGTTCAAAATGGTGAGCCTACCGCCATGTCGGATATTAAAACGATTGATTCAATGGGGCAGCAGGTGTGGAAACGTGTAAAATTTACCACGCTTTTTGATGAAAAGCATCAGCCTTTCTGGGCGGTTGCCACAGCGGAAAGCATTGATGATTACAAAGCTTTGGAAAATCGTTTTACCACAGTTTTGGAACAAAATAACATTGATACCTGGCTGTATGATATGCAGAACCATACAATTATTCAAAATCACAATACAGAGAGCGTCTACGGAGTTCACAGCATGGAGATACCGAATGTTCCGGAAAGCTTGATTAAGGGCAAACAATGTTA
>JAVVRS010000158.1:0-442 GCA_036654595.1 Oscillospiraceae bacterium
GAACGGCAGCGGTATGGGTTATGAAAACTATATGCAAGGTGCATCAAGGGCATTGTTTGCTCATGCTGCACAAAATGTAAAAAAGAACTCGCCAAATGTACAGGCAGGGCTTTTAATTGATAACCCATGGGCTAACAAAACAGAAAATGATTTAGGTTCGGCAACAGCGGCGGAATTTACTGCACTTGATGACGGAAATGCTGACACCAAAGCATTTATTGAGGACAAGCTCGCAGACTTTGCGGTAGTTGAAGCATATGGTTCAACCGTTGACCCAACAATGCCCTTCGGAGAAGTTGCGTCATGGTGGAATGATGTGGCAAGCGAAAGCAATGTGCCGCTTTATATGGAACACGCCTCGGATAAAGCTTGTTCAGATAATCCCGGCTGGACCTCAGAGGACCAGCTTATACGGCAGCTTGTTTTACTGAAAGATTGCAAT
>JAVVRS010000158.1:457-2618 GCA_036654595.1 Oscillospiraceae bacterium
GTATAAGCGGCAGTGCATTTAATTCATTGCCGGCACTTGTTGCAAACCCTAAAAACAGTACAGATGCAGTGATTGCATATTTTAATAATAATGTAAAAATGGATCATATTTTAAAGGATTTGGTTTTTACTTCTCCCGACGCATATAATAAAAGCACCTTTGACAAAGATATTGTCATCAAAGGTGCATCAGACCCAACATTCCCAATGTATATGGACGGCAAAGAGATAGAACGTGATGAAAATGGTTACTTTGCAATACCTGTTACACTAAAACCGGGGGACAATGTAATCAATTTTAAACATAAAGATAGGGATAGAACTTTCCATATCACCCGTATTGTACAGATTATTAAGCAAGTCAGCCCGGAGGGAAGCATGGTGGTTGACGGTGGCATGGAAGTCAGCGTATCGGTTGTTGCTTATGGTGATGCACAACTTTCTGCAAGCATAGGCGGAGCACCGTTTTCGTTGAGTGCCGACGACACTGATGAAGATGAAGAACTCAGAGGCACATCATACAAGCGTTTTAAAGGTACTTTTACCGCACCTGAAGCTACAACTTCGGTGCAAAATTTAGGCCAGATTGTAATTAAAGCAAGTTGGGACGGCTTTAATGACAGCAAGGGCGGTGCCTCTGTAACCGTAAACAAACGTGTTGCGGTAGGTGATGGCGTTCTTGTCAAAGTTACGGCAAGTCAAGCAGAAACTTTCCCAACAACAAAGCTTAATAATATCTCCGACCCTACATTTTACCCATTACCTAAAGGTACTATGGATTATGCGGTAGGCAGCGAGGTAACTTACAAAGAAGGCAGTAAATCATATACTTATTACAAGCTGAAAAGCGGTTTGCGTGTTTATTCAAAAGATATTACCGCAACAGCCGGTAATTTATATGAAAATGTAATAAAAGGCTTACGAGTGGACGCAAATAAGCGTTACACCGTTGTTACACTCAATACGGCTCAACCTGTACCATACAAAGTAATGTATACAGGGGACAGTATTAAATTTACCTTTGAATATACCAAAACAGTACCGTCAAATCTTACTTTAAACAAAAACCCATTGTTCAGCAGTGCTACATGGTCGGGTTCAACTTTAACCCTAAAGCTTGCCCGCAACGGAGTATTTTTAGGCTACAGGGCTGAACAAACAGCGGACGGCTTGGTGCTCACCTTTAACAATCCTACCTCAATCAACGGTGCAAGAATTTTTATTGACCCCGGTCATGGTGTAAAAGACCAAGGTGCATCGGGCTTTAACCCGAACTATCCCGAAAGCGTTATCAATTGGGAAATTGCACAAAAGCTTTCTGACAATTTGAAAGAAGCAGGGGCAACGGTTAAATTGCTGACCACAAGAGGAGTTTCAATTGAACCGACAATGGAACAGCGTATAGCAACGGCAAGAGCGTTTTCACCGCATATTTATATGAGCGTACATTCCAACTCGGGCGGCAGAAGCTCGGTTGGCAGTGAAGCATATTATTTCTACCCATTTGCTAAAAATCTTTCGGGTTATGCTTGCTCTGAAATGTCCTCCGCACTTAATACAACCAATCGTGGCAATAAATTCGGGCTGTTCTATGTAACCAGAGAAAGCCAGTTTGTGTCGGTATTATGTGAAACAGGCTTCGTAAGCAGTCAAAGTGACTATAACAAACTCATTGACAGCAAATATCAAGAACGTGTTGCAAACGGGCTTAAAAATTCAATCAACAGTTTCTTAAAGAGTACAGGAGGTTCGGGTGCTACAGGAACTCAATCTACAGGCAGCACCACAAATACAGGCGGAGGCTTGCCTAAAGATGAGGCAGGTGACAGTGCAAACAGCAGCGGAACTATATCAACAGAAATTACCTTGTCGGAAACCGAACTTTCTTTAAAGGTCGGCGAAAGTGAAAAATTGGAGTATGATGCAGGCGGTAACAAAAAAGTTGATATCTCATGGAAAACTTCCGACAGTGATGTTGCTACAGTATCTACAAGCGGCAAGGTTAAGGCAACCGGTAAGGGTACGGCAAATATTACCGTAACAGATTCAAAATCAGGCTCAAAGGCTGTCTGTAAGGTTACGGTAGGTTCTGCCTCTTCATCAAACGAAACACCTGTAAAAGGTGTAAGTCTTAATCTGCAAGAGCTTAATATAAAAGCTGA
>JAVVRS010000158.1:2628-4047 GCA_036654595.1 Oscillospiraceae bacterium
GCAACTTTAATTGCAACAATTTCTCCGGCAGATGCAAGTGATAAAACAGTCAATTGGTCATCAAGTGCAAAATCAGTTGCTAAAGTTGATGGAAATGGCACTGTAACAGGACTTAAAGAAGGTACCGCTACCATTATGGCAACTACAGCTGATGGTGATTATACGGCTAAATGCAATGTCAATGTTACAGGTAGTTCAAATAGCGGCTCAGGTGACGATAACGGCGTTTGGGTAACCGGTGTAACTCTTGATAACAAATCAGCAGGGCTTAAAGTAGGAGAAAAATTATATTTGAGTGAAACGGTTTCTCCGTCAAAAGCAAGCAATAAAGCGGTTACTTGGGAAAGCAGTGATGAAAATATTGCAACGGTAAGCAATTCGGGGAAAGTTGTTGCTGTAGGTGAGGGTGAAGCAGCAATAGCTGTTATTACAGATGATGGAGAATATAAAGCTAAATGTATTATAACGGTCAGCAAATAAACGGTAAATTGTAAAGCTGAGAGATAGGCTCGCTTTACAATTGACTGGGGTATTGCTTAGGGGGCAATATTCTTATATATAAGCAAATAATTAAAGGAGGCATACTTATGAACATGGAAAAACAAATTCAGTACCTATTGGATCGCAGGCAAATAGAGGATACTATCATTCTCTATGCTACCTTGGTGGACTCAAAACAATTTGACCGTTTGAAAGAGGAAGTATTTACAGAGGATTCATTCATTGATTACAGGGCAACCGGCGGAGCGTCGGGAAACATTGACCAAACTATTGAATTTTTGAAAAAATCAATGGCAATCTTTAAATCACAGCACATGATGAGCAATATTGCTTGCGAAATCAGCGAAGACGGCAAAACCGCAAAGACAAGAAATATGCTGCACAACCCAATGACCTTTGAATGGGAAGGCAAAACTCAAACATTTTTCTGTGGTTTGTGGTATGCTGATGATTGGGTAAAAACCGATAAAGGCTGGCGTATTAAAAACTGTATACAAGAACTTTCCTACACATTTAACTCACCATTCCATAAGAGCTAAAGGCTGTGCCCCGACGCTATCCGTTAAAACGGTTGCCGTCGGGGCATACTTTTTATATGTCAAAATATGAAATTTTAATCTTTAAAAAATTAATGGTATAACATTCCCCGAACTGTAAATAATAGAAATAAGACAAAAACATACCGATATTTGACAGAGCGTTGTGAGTTTTAATTTACCGTTATACTTGCATGAAATATTATAACTATTGTGTATGGGTTATACCCATATCTTACAGGGAGGAATATATACTAATGAAAGCAACAGGCATTGTAAGAAGAATTGACGACTTGGGTCGTGTGGTTATCCCTAAAGAAATAAGACGCACTATGCGTATCAGAGAGGGCGACCCACTTGAAATATATACCGACAATGACGG
>JAVVRS010000159.1:0-4046 GCA_036654595.1 Oscillospiraceae bacterium
CAGTAAATGCAGTGTTGGAATGTGTTACAACAGCACTTACTGAAGGAGATAAAGTTTCTTTGGTGGGCTTTGGTACATTTGAAGTTAAATCCAGACCCGAAAGACAAGGTGTTAACCCACAAACAGGCGAAAAAATGACTATTGCTGCCTCTAAATTACCATCATTTAAAGCAGGTAAAACATTAAAAGACGCAGTTTCTAACTAAAAATTGTAAAAAAAACAGCCGTATTTTTATCAAAACAGACCAAGCAAAAACTTTTGCAGCAGCTAGCGTGCAATGTGGTTGCTTGGTTTTTTTCAATAACCATACCCCCCTCGCGGAGCCTTTTTGCTTTCGTGGATACGGCGCCCCGCAGGTCGCCTTATCCTCTAAGTAAGCACCGAAGGTGCTTACCGCCGTGAAGCGGCGGCAAAACGGCTCCAAGACGGTGGGTGTGGAGTAAATTTAATTTAAGAGAGGATTTTGCAAAGTGAGATTGGATAAATATTTAAAAGTAAGCAGACTGATTAAACGACGGACTATAGCTAATGAAGCTTGCGATGCAGGCAGGATTTTGCTTAATGGTAAAGCAGCAAGGGCATCGACGCCAATTAAAGAGGGCGATATAATAGAAATTCAACTTGGTAAAACACCGCTTAAAGCAGAAATACTGAAAGTATCTGAAATTGAGGGTAAAGATATTGCAGGAACATATTATAAAGTTATAGACTGAGATTAGCAACATAATCATTATCTCTTTGGCATATAAATAGAAGCAGGAGAGGTGATTGAATATGATAGAGGACAAAAAAACAATCAAAGCACCACATAACCTGATACTGGAGGACAGACGAGCTTTAACAGTAACCGGAGTAAGTGATATTGATAGCTTTGATGAAGAGATGGTAATTGTATATACAGAACAAGGTGAACTTACAATTAAAGGTACAGACCTGCATATAAATAAAATTGATGTGGATATGGGAGAATTAAATCTTGAGGGAGAAATCTGTTCAATGAGTTATACAAATAATTTACCACGCAAAGGCAATATGTTTTCTAAATTGTTCCGTTAAGGACAAGGAGGGCATAAGTTTTGGGTATATCTCTTACACAACAGACAACTACATTTTTAATATCATGTTTTATAGGCGTGTTGTTCGGAGCATTTTATGATATCTTTAGGATATCAAGAATTGCATTTAAACAACCTGTATGGTTATTATTTATAGAAGATTTAATCTTTTTTTTGATTTGTTCTGGAGCAACTTTTTCATTTATGTTATATAAGAATATGGGTGAAGTAAGATGGTTTATTTTATTCGGAGAATTTTTAGGTGCGGTTTTTTACTATTTTACTCTCGGAGATGTTATAATAAGTCTTGCGGAAAAAATTATACAAGTCATAAAAATAATTTTGCATCGAATTTACAGATGGGTATTGCGACCAATAATAAAGCTTTTAAGGAAAATAATAAGAATATTAGGTATGCCTATTGATTTTTGTTGCAATATAATAAAAAAAGTTTACATTATAGGCAAAATCAACTTGAAACGACAAAGTGTTTTGTTGTATAATTTATTTAACCTTAAAAATGTATTTACAGTTAAAACAAAAAAGTTAAATAAAAATAATAATTCTGTACCAAAGGAGAAAAAGAGTAATGGCCACAAGAAAAAAAGAAAAAATGGGATTTCTATCTAAAATAACTGTGGTAGCTGTAGGCGTTTTTGCTCTGGTACAGCTTGTTAATTTACAACTTAAAATTGCATCGCAACAAGTACAACTTGCTCAAATACAAGAAAAAATAAAGGTTCAAACCGTTCAAAATAAAGAAATTGAACGCTTAATTGAAATGGGCAGTGATGAAGAATATATTAAACGTATTGCAATGGAAAAATTAGGGTTTGCTTATTCTGATGAAAAAATATATATAGACATTTCAGGCAGCTGATAAACTGAAAAAATCAAGGAGGAAAAGGTAGTAACATGCAGGTTGAAGTTGGAAGTATAGTAGAAGGACAAGTTACAGGGATTACAAAGTTTGGGGCATTTGTGGAATTGCCTAATGGAAAAACAGGTATGGTTCATATCTCGGAGGTCGCATCTACATATGTAAATGAAATCTCTGAACATTTAACAGAAGGACAGACTGTTAAAGTTAAAATTATTGGCGTAAATGATGATGGTAAAATAAGTTTATCAATTAAAAAAGCAGACCCGAGAATTGATGAAACTCAACGTCCGGACAGAGGTAACCGTCCTCCTATGCAAAGAACACAAGGTGGTGACCGTCCACAAAAACGCAGCTATGATAAGCCTTATGAAGACAGACCAAGAAGACCGGCTCAACGCAGAGATATTACATGGCAACCTAAAACAAGTGAAAAACCGGTAGGCTTTGAAGATATGCTCAGTAAATTTAAACAAACCAGCGATGATAAAATGTCGGATTTAAAAAAATATCGTGGCGAAGTTAAACGTGGTACTGCAAACCGCAGAGCTAAAGGTGAATAAAATAACCATTAACAAGAAGCTATTACAGTATTTATCTTGATTAAAAAGGTAAAGCTATATCTATGGGGCGGCACAATCACGGGCGACCCGCAGGTCGCCCGTGCGGTGGCGAAGCCACCGGCGGCATGAAATGCCGCATTGTGCCGCCCCATAGCTCGGAGCAGAGGTTAATCAAGATAAATTATGTGAATTGTTTTTTTAATTTAAGCTGCAATTATGGTAAGTGAGGCTGCTACAAATTTTGTAGCAGCCTCACTTGATTTGCAAATAAATTCACTTTTGATGTCAGCCTTGCATAAAATGCTCGGCACATTTTTTAAGTTCACCTAAGGTAGAAATCTCAACTCCTGAATTTAACAGCCGTTCTTTAATATTTGACGGAAGTGAGAAAAAATAATCACTGAGGTCAGGATTACAAAGATAAACGCACATATCAAGTCTTTCCAAGTTAACATTCCTCCTCGGAATTAGTATTACCAAAACAAAATAAAAAGCTTCTGTCAGTTTTTGGACAGAAGCTTTTTTAATAAATTTGTTATTAAATTAAATGTCACCGCAAAAAGCAATTGCAGAACTTGCGTCCCAGAAAAAATGTTCTCCGCCAACAACCTCGGTAACACCTGAACGGTCAAGTACTTGCTTAACTTTTGGTTGTAAACTGCTGAACATAGGTACAACATCATTACCTATAAGATATTCAACAAGATGTAAAAATACCTGTGCAGAACCGGCGTCCATAAATGGTACGCCTCGCATTGAAAAGATAACTACATCATTTACACCGAGAGTGGAAATTGCATCTTCAAGTTTTTCCATGTTGCCAAAGAAGACCGGACCAACAAGATAAACAATACGAATTTTTTGTGAAGTTTCTTTTAAGGTAACACCTGTGTCAACAAGTCTTTTAGGGTCAACATCACTTACGGTAATAACCATTTCGGAGATATTTACCATAAAAATTAAGATGGATACAATGACACCTACAAAGATAGCAATTGTTAAATCAAAGCAGATGGTTGCCATAAACGTGAACAGATATTGTAATATTGAGGACAAGAATTTTCGCTGAAAAATATAGTTTATGCTTTCAAAATCATTCATACGCCATGCAGTAATCATTAAAATACCTGCTAATGCACTTAATGGAATAGCAGAAATTACAGGGCCTAAAAAGAGTATAGCAAGAATTAAGGCAATTGAATGGAATACACTTGTCATTCGGGTGGTGCCTACGGATTTAAGTGCTACACTTGTTCTTGAAAGTGCTGAAGCAGCAGGAATAGCACCGAAAAAAGGTAGAATAATATTGCCGAAAGCTTGTGCAAACAGTTCTTGGTCAGCATCAAGTTTTTCGCCTCGTACCTTACCACCCGAAGCACCGCAAAGCAGACTTTCAATCATACATAAAGCGGCAATTGTAAATGCAGGAAGAATAAACTCATTTATGCGTTCAAAAGGAATGACGGAAAGATTAAGTCGGTCGGCAGGCAGAAGCGTTGCGGGAATTTGACCAACTAAAGCAATATCTTGTTTTAGTATAAGATTGA
>JAVVRS010000160.1:0-4007 GCA_036654595.1 Oscillospiraceae bacterium
AAAAAAATATTTAAGAGAGGGTGTAATTTTGAATAAACAAATAATTGAAATAACTACCGAATTTATTAAGCTGGATAGCTTTTTAAAATTTGCAGGAGTTGCCGATACAGGTGGTATGGCTAAAGAAATTGTTGCTTTGGGTGATGTTAAGGTTAATGATGAGGTATGCTTGATGCGAGGTAAAAAATTGCGTGATGGTGATACTGTACAAGTGGGAGATAACCTGCTGCAAGTAAAAGGTGAATTATAACATTGCTTTAAGAAGCGTTGGCGGGGCGGCACCCAAAAAAGCGGCCAGCGGTCGCTCTTGAGGCGACTGCCTAAGGCAGTCGCCTGCGGCTTTTAGCCGCAGTGTGCCGCCCCGAGTAAAGATAGCGACTATTTAAATGTTATATACTGTAAACTATTTATATAATTCAATTTTTACCTATTGTATCTTCTGAATTGAGGTGTTTTTGCTGAAAATAACAAAACTTAAACTTTCACAGTTTCGTAATATTGATAAAATGGAATTGCAGCCATGTGACACAGTAAATATAATTTATGGAGATAATGCTCAAGGTAAAACAAATATATTAGAAGCAATATGGCTATTAACGGGAGCAAAAAGTTTTCGTATGGCAAAAGATTTGGATTATATACAATTTGAAAAATCAAATGCAATAATTGAAGCGGAATTTTTTGGTTCGGGTCGTGAACAAACCACAAAACTTAATTATGGAAATAAAAAGAAGGTTTTGTTAAATGAAATTTCACTTGAAAGTTCTGCAAAGCTTGCAGGAAGTTTTAATGCAGTAGTATTTTCACCGGTTCATTTATCACTGATAAAAGAAGGACCTGTATTAAGAAGAAGATTTATTGATAGTGCAATTTGTCAGTTAATGCCTAAATATATCACCTATCTTTCGGAATATAATAGAATATTAACTCAACGAAACGCATTATTAAAAGATGTATCACGACATAGTGCATTACTGGATACACTTGATATTTGGGATTATAATTTAGCTAAAGCCGGAGGGCATATTTTACCTGCAAGACTTAGATTTGTTTCATTATTGGCAGAAAAATCAAAAGAAATATATTATGGTATTTCCGATAATCAAGAAGAACTTAATATTACATATTTATCTTCAGGTCATATTTTAAATTATCCTCAGCAACCCTCAGAGTTAAGAGAATATTTATTTGATATGTTAACTAAAACCAGAGCTACTGATATTGCTGTTGGTGTAACTACTACCGGTATTCATCGTGATGATATTGAAATTTCTGTTAATGGTACATCTTTACGCAGTTATGGTTCACAAGGGCAGCAAAGAAGCAGTGTTTTAGCATTAAAATTGGCAGAATGTGGCATACTGTATGAAAGCATTGGTGAACACCCTGTTATACTTTTAGATGATGTTATGAGTGAACTTGATGAAAAACGTCGAGATTATTTACTTAACAATATTCAAGGTAAACAAGTTTTTATCACCTGCTGTGATACAGGCTGCTTCTCAGCTATGAAACAAGGTAAAACATTTAATATAAAAAGCGGTGAAATTATTACTGAGGAATAGGAAGTGAGATTATGTTTCTGCATCTGGGTGGTGATGTTGTTGTTAAAGATAGCGAAATTATTGGCATTTTTGATATAGAAACCGCTTCAGTTTCCAAAATTACCAAAGAATATTTTGCGGCATCGGAGGCGAGAGAAAGAGTTATTAATGTCAGCTATGAACTGCCCAAAACTTTTATTATTTGCAATAAAAATGGTAAGATATTTTTGTATATATCACAAATTTCATCTGCTACACTTAAAAAAAGAGCTAATATGTAGGGCGGCACAATGCGGCATTTTTTATGCCGCAGGCGGCGTACCGCCGCCCTCATGGGCGACCGAGAGTCGCCCATGATTGTGCCGCCACAGGCAGCAAGCTGTAAAAAAAATTTAATAGCATAAAACCGACAGTAAGTCGGAGGAAAACGATTGGAGGCAAAACTAACTTGGAAAAAAATACTAGTATAAATACAATAGATAATGAAGAATATGGTGCTGACCAAATACAGGTTTTAAAAGGACTTGATGCAGTTAGAAAACGTCCGGGTATGTATATAGGTTCAACCGGACCAAAAGGCTTACATCATCTTGTATATGAAATTGTAGATAACTCAATAGATGAAGCTTTAGCAGGACATTGCAGTGAAATTACCGTAGAAATTTTACCCGGTAATATAATTAGAGTAAGAGATAATGGCAGAGGTATTCCTGTAGGGATTGAACATTCAACAGGACTTCCGGCAGTTACAGTAGTTTTTACTGTACTTCATGCAGGTGGTAAATTCGGTGGCGGAGGTTATAAAGTTTCAGGTGGTTTGCATGGTGTAGGTGCATCAGTAGTAAATGCGTTATCAGATTGGCTTGAAGTTGAAGTTTGTGATGGAAATAACAGATATTTTCAAAGATTTGAAAAAGGTGACCCTGTAGGTGAACTGAAATGTGTTGAAGCTACTACAGAACGTGGTACACAAATTGCATTTAAAGCTGATGAAAGTATCTTTGAAACAATAGAATATGAATATGAAACATTGCTTACAAGATTGCGTGAACAAGCATTTTTAAATGCAGGTGTAAATATTATTTTTTCTGATTTGCGTGAAAAAGAAACAAAATCAGAAAAATTATGCTATGAAGGCGGCGTTAAAAGCTTTGTAGAATATATAAATAAAAAGAAAGCTGCTGACCCAATACATGAAGAAGTTCTTTATTTTTCAGGGGTTGAAAATGGAATTTCTGCGGAAGTAGCTATACAATATACCGATAATTACAATGAATTGGTATTATCTTTTGCAAATAATATTAATACAGGTGATGGCGGTACTCATGAAGCAGGTTTTAAAGCTGCTTTAACCAGAGCTATTAATGATTATGCAAGAAAAAATAGTTTTCTTAAAGAAGCTGATAAAAATTTAAGCGGTGAAGATGTTCGTGAAGGTATTACTGCAATTATTTCGGTAAAATTACCAGATGCTCAGTTTGAAGGTCAAACTAAAGCAAAACTTGGTAATACCGAAGTACGTTCTTTAGTAGATAATATTGTTTATTCTAAGCTTGTAACTTTTTTTGAAGAAAATCCGACAACGGCAAGAGCTATTATGGAAAAAGCTTTAACTGCTGCAAAAGCAAGAGAAGCTGCCAGAAAAGCCAGAGATATGACACGTCGTAAATCTGCTCTTGAAACTGCTTCTTTACCGGGTAAACTTGCTGACTGTTCAGAACGTGACCCTGCTTTAACCGAACTTTATATTGTTGAAGGGGACTCTGCAGGTGGTTCGGCTAAAATGGGACGTGACAGTAAAATTCAAGCAATTTTACCTCTTTGGGGTAAAATGTTAAATGTAGAAAGAGCAAGAATTGATAAAGTTTACGGTAATGAAAAATTAATGCCAATGGTTACTGCTTTAGGTTGTGGTATTGGTGATGAACTTGATTTAACTAAACTTCGTTATCATAAGCTTGTTATTATGGCTGATGCTGATGTTGATGGTGCTCATATTCGTACCTTACTTCTTACTTTTTTCTTTCGTTTTATGCGTCCTTTAATTGAAAATGGAAATATTTATCTTGCACAACCACCTCTTTTTAAAGTAAGCAGAGGTAAAAAACATATGTATGCTTATTCTGATGAAGAACGTGACCAAGCTATTGCAGAATTATATCCGGATGGCGGTAAAAGTGATATTCAGCGTTATAAAGGTCTTGGTGAAATGGACCCTGACCAATTATGGGAAACTACAATGAACCCACAAACCAGAATTATGCTTAGAGTTGATATGGAAGATGCACAAAAAGCTGACAGTATTTTTACAGTTTTAATGGGTGATAAAGTTGGACCACGTCGTGAATTTATTGAACAAAATGCTAAATATGTAAATAATCTCGATATCTAATGAGTGCCGGCGAACCCCGGCGAACCGGCGAACCCCGGCGAACCGGCGAACCGCCGGACGATATGACCGCA
>JAVVRS010000161.1:0-3955 GCA_036654595.1 Oscillospiraceae bacterium
TTATTACTGGAAAAATGCAGCATATGTCCATCAACAAAAATATCAAACTTTCCAAATGTTGATACCCGAATTTGATGATGTGGTGTTTCTCCTGAAATATTTTGCAGCTTTTTTATCTTTTGTTCAATTTCAATCTTGTTATATGGCTTTAAAATATATCCTGAAGCGTCCATTCCAAATGCTTGCAACGCATAATTTGAGTGTGCTGTAACAAACACAAATTCTATGTCTGGATTTAATTCATGAATTTGTTCTGCTAATTTCAGTCCGTCAATCATTGGCATTTCAATATCCAAAAACACAACATCAACATCATTTTCTTTCAAAAAGTCCAAAACTAATGTGGGATTATCAAAGCCTTGCAGATACTCTACATCGGGTATTTCTTTACATATAAGTTCAAATGTAGTTAAGCAACCTCGTTCATCATCAACTGATATAATTCTCATATTCTAACCTTCCCCTCCATTCTCGGAGCATATTTCCGGAGCCGTTTATAAAATTTATTTTTGTAAACATAATTTATCTACATTTTGCGGTATTTTAATAGTGACTCTTGTTCCTTCATTTACTTTACTGCAAATCTCCATTGTGGAGCCTTTTAATGTTTCAAGCCTTTTTCTTACATTTCTAAGTCCCAATGAAGTTTCTTTGGCAGGTATACTTATATCAAACCCAACACCATTATCCTCAACAACAATCTCATAATAATTTTTGACTGCTTTTGCTGAAATTGATACTATTCCTCCCTCAAGTTTTTTAGAAACGCCATGATTGATAGCATTTTCAACAATTGTTTGAATTGCCAGTATCGGAACCGGAAAATCAAAAACTTCTATATCATATTCTATCTCAAGTTTTTCTCCAAATCTAAGCTGTTCTATCTTTACATAGCTTGCTATATGTTCCAATTCTTCCTCAAAGGTTATATACTCCTTGGTAGAAACCGCATTCAAATTAGCTCTTATATATCCTGCAAACTCAAGCAAAGATTGTTCTGCTTTATCGGGGTCGGTTCTGCACAAGCATTGAATTGCCGTAAGTGCATTGCATAAAAAATGCGGTCTGATTTGATTGGTCATTAAGAAAAGCTGTTCATGTGCCAATTCTTCCTGTGCTTTTGCCAAATCAATCTCCATCTGATAATACTCTGATAATTGTTTGCCCGAAATATAGATGAAAATAATAATCAAAATCATGACAAATATTGGTGCAAAACTATTTATATTACTTCTCAGATATCCATTATAATAAAAACTTTCTATGGAAAAACTTATTGTTGTCAGCAAGTATGCCACCGTAAGCAGAAGTGCAAATGGCTTTCCGTCCTTAACATAATGAAACAACTGATAAAGCATATAGATATTAATAGCATAGCTTGCAACAAGAAATATTACATTTAAGTAAGTAACATATATATATACCGGCATTAAAACATAAATTAACAGCAATCCGGCATAATACAAGCTAAACCAAATCATTACTTTGGGCTGAATATTAAGCTTCATTTCATCACGAAAGAACAATGCACTGATAATTTTGGCTGCAAAGGTTGCCAATACAATAATTACACCAATATCTTCAATGCCCGCTCGTGGGAAGAAATGCTGAAACAATACACTTTGTGTCGTGTTGAGGAAAAACCTTAAACTAACCACAATTACTAAAATCGGAAGCCATATGGAAATTTTACGATTGCCCATTGCAACATAAAACAGTACCAACATCAAAGAACTCATAAGGAGAATGGTTGAAAGCACAATATCTGTTAAATATATTTTAAATAGGTAACTGTAAGCTTCCTCATACTTCATAATTACCGGAGTCGTATTTATTCCCGTAATTTTTTTTGATGCAAATTCCACTACCAATTCATGCTCCGGAGTTCCGCTGAGTACCTGCCTGTATATCTCCAGACGTGAGCCTGAATTTATTGTTTCGGAATCAACCGATATAACCCCTCTGTGAGCAAGCAGCTTTCCGTCAAGGTATGTACGGTAAGCACACCTTACATTAGGTATAAACACAACATAGCTTTCGTCCGCTTTAAGCCCCGTAAGGGTACATCTTACACTGCCATATCCACCCTCATCAAAATTGCCTCTATGTTGAACGTGCCAAAATCCCGGTATCTGAACATTTTCGGTAAATTCTCTCTCGTTTCCGCTTTCAGATGCAATAAATTGGTAATCAAAAAATTCCCATTCGCCTTTCAAGTATATCCGTCCGCTGTTATCTAAAGACCCTTTTTTGATATCTGCTTTTGCATTATTGACCACCGAATTTCCAATTTTAAACTCAACCCCAAGACTGCTGCTTGCGATTAACCCAAAGAACACCAATGTAATAAAAATAATTACCCCAAAATACATAGTGCGTTTCTTTTCGTTCATGATAACCGCCTCCCAAACATTGCTGTTACCTTACCGCTTTATTTATATTGTTGCATTTATATCATAAAAAATATATACCACTACTGTATATTTTAACAAAAAAATTCACATTTGTCTATAGGTAGCATTAATTCGTTAAACATTTAACTAATTAATGCACGCTTTTTTATCATAAAATCACTGCTGCTGATATCCCCCATTTTTACTTAACTAATTCTGCTTTATATGCTATACTAAAGGCGTAATACACTCATCTGAAAGCCGAGTGTGAATTTTCTTATGCAAACTCTAACACAAGCACTTTTGTCTGTCTGTGCATTTTTTCGTTCTCTCAAACACACTATAGTTATATATACCATTAACATCACTGTCTAACTTAAAAGGAGGCATACATATGGTTTTAAAAAATCGCTTCATTCCATTGCTTGGTTTATTATGCTTATTGATTGTTCTGTTCTGTGCCTGTGGAGCTTCATGGGTCAAGGTTACACCAACCATGTCACAAAAAAACGGTATCTCCCCCGAAACGTCTTTTGTAATTGATATTGAAAATTTAACCGTGGATACTCCAAATCCCGAAAAACTTATAGAGCTATCCCCCGAAAACAATTTCATTTTAACTCAAAATGATGGCGGTGGACTTTTGCTCACGCCTTCTAATCCTTTCATGGCAGGTGAAAAGGTAGCTTTAACCATTACAAATCCTATTGACGGCAAGCAAAAATCATTTTCATATTCGGTTGAAAATCAGCTTGCTGTACGTTCAAACTTTCCTGCAAACGACGCCAAACGTGTACCGGTTGACTGCGGCGTTGAAGTACAGCTCAATACCTCAACGGTAACAATTGAAAATTTCAAAGACGCTTTCTCAATCTCCCCCGACATACAGGGTCAAGTGACCTCTGACGGCAACCGCTTTGTGTTTTACCCTACCCAAAAATTTGCTTACGGCACAAAGTACACCGTAACTGTAGATAACAAAATTCTGGCTGCAAAAGGCGGAGCAAAGCTTTCTGAGCCGCTTTCCTTCTCCTTTAATACCATCTCGCAAGATGAACTCGATATTAAAAATATGTTCCAAAGTGATGGCAATAATCTAACTATTAATATGCTCACAAGCGACGTACCGCTTATTGCATTTTATATTGATAATAGTATACCTGCCGATAAACAGCTTATCTCTGTTGATGTCTTTAAATTCAATAATTGGCAGGATTACAAGGCTGAACTTGATGTGCTCACTTCACAAAAATCTTATTTTTCATATCTTGATGTAGATACCTCAAAGCTGCAAAAACAAAGCCATTTTGAAACCTTGGCAATTGAAGCGACAAAATCAAATAACTACTATAGCTTTAAACGCTTGGTACAGTTCCCCGAAGCTTTGCCCGAGGGGTGGTATGTTGCGGAATTTTCACTTAACTGCAATGGTGCAATAGCCAAACAGCAGCTCCTTATTCAGTCAAGCGATATCTCAATGTTCTACATGATGTCGGATAAGGAACTGTTAGTATGGGCAAATGACGCTGAAAACGGCACTGCAATTGAAAATGCGGCTATCA
>JAVVRS010000162.1:0-3950 GCA_036654595.1 Oscillospiraceae bacterium
GCAAGTTCCATGTTGCCTTTAACTCTGATATCGCTTGTTGTGTGGTTTTTTGCAAGTTCAAGAACTACGCAATAAACTTCTGCTTTAGCACCAAGACCAGCAACTTCTACCTTAGCATTGTTGTAAGCCTGGCAACCATCTTTATCTTTCATGATATCTTCTACAGAAACTGTGTCGATGTAAGCAGCAGTTACATAATCTTTGTAAGATGACATTTTAACTTTAAGTTTGATTGTATCAAAGTCTTCAATGTTGCCGTCATAAACATAGTCAGCATTTTTATAATCTCCTACAGCCTTTGTCATTTCTACAGCACCGGTAATATTTGTTGTATCTGTGATAGGTAGATTTGTATCTTTCATGTAGATAGGGAAGTAAAGTTCGTAGTTACCTTGGTCTGTTTTGTAAGCGGCATAGCTTGTGTCTAGTCTAGCTACGCTGTCTTTGTAATCTTCGCTTGTAGCAGCGAATGCTGTAACTCCCATGGATGCTATCATTGCTGCAACTAATGCAACTGAAATAAACTTTTTCATTGGATATAGTCCTCCTCTTAAATAAAAAAAATATTTTTTGTAGGTGGGAATAAAATCAGGTTTTATTTCCATCTGTAACCACAGTATATCACCAATGTATAGGGATTTCAAGTGCTTTGTAATATTTGTAACCAATTTGTAACTATTACAAAAAAAGCTGATTGTTATCGGCTTTTTTGCACTTTTCACACTGTTTCTCTTGTATATTATGCCACTTTCACATACAGTTTATTCAACATTCGCCAAAATAATCTCAGTTAAATTCCACTCTTTGCCCGCATTTATCGCCCTTGTTCATACAATAGTTACAGAAAAAATACAGATTGTAGAATATCTGTTTTTCATATATACTCCTAAGGTTACGGGCTTTATCTCAATTCCATCAACCACTTGCCATATGCTGTGCCTTTCATACTCTCGGCGTGTGCGTCAAGCTGTTGCCTTGTTATATACCCTTTTTCATATGCTATCTGTTCCGGACAGCATATTTGTTCTTTATTAATGCTTTGATATGCCGCTACACCATTCGCCGCTTCAAGTAAACTATTATATGTACCGCAATCAAACCAAATCATATCCTTAGGCAAGCTTACCACCGAAATATCATCAATTTCAAGATATTTACGATTGATATCGGTTATTTCAAGTTCACCTCTTGCCGAGGGCTTTAAAGCCTTTGCAATATTTACAACATTGTTATCGTAAAAATAAACTCCCGGAATAATACTGTTTGATTTTGGTTTTTGCGGTTTTTCTTCAATAGAAATTACTTTACCCAAGCCGTCAAATTCCACAACACCAAAAGCTTCGGGGTTAATTACCGGTAAAGCAAACACTTTTGCACCATGTGTAGCTTGTGTTGCACGTTTAATATAATCGCTTAAATTTTTTGCAATAAATATATTATCCCCCAATGCAAGACATACTCTGTCATTGGCAATAAAATCTTCGGCAATTATAAACGCATCTGCAATACCTTTTGGTACTTCTTGTATTGCATATGAAATATTTATTCCAAAATCTGACCCGTTACCCAATTGGTTCTTAAATGCCGCTAAATCTTTCGGCGAAACTATTATCATTACATCTTTAATATCCGCCATCATTAATACCGCAAGTGAGTAATATATCATAGGCTTGTCATATAGTGGCAGTAAAGGTTTAGGTACCCCTAAAGTTAAAGGATAAAGTCTACTGCCTTTACCTGCCGCAAGTATAATACCTTTCATTTTAAATCTCCTTTTATAATATATCTTAAATTTATGCCATCAAAACATTTTTTTGCTTGACGCAGTAACATTATACCTGTTATCTCTACAGTTTTCTACTGCTTAATTAAATATTTTGACAAATGTTTGCATAAGAATTTGTATATCTGCTTTAAGCGAGAAATTTTTGATATATTCAAGATTTATTTTCATCTTTTGCGGCAAAATTTTATTTATATAAATTTCTTCGTTATTATCGGTATTATTTAAAAAATTAGCTTCATCTTTATATTTTATACTCGCATTTGAGGTAAGCCCTGCCGGTAAAAGTAAGGTTGCCAACATTTCTATAGAATATTCTTCTATATAATATGGTACTTCGGGGCGTGTACCTACAAAGGTCATATCTCCACGCAAAATATTAACCAGCTGTGGTATTTCATCAAATCTGTATTTACGAAGCAACTTACCTGCTGTTGTAATACGGTTATCATCAGCCATGGTAATTTTACTGCCTATAGTATCATCTTTATACATTGTTCTGAATTTATAAATTTCAAAAATCTTACCATAGCTTGTTACTCGTTGTTGTTTAAATATTACTTCTCCCTGTGTTTCTGTTTTAATTGCTATTGCAATCAGTGTCATCAATGGCAGCAATGCAACTAACAGTATTGCTGACATTGTTATATCAAATAATCTTTTTATCTGCAATTCAACAGTTTTTTTCTTTAATATAGTATAATATACCGCAATTTCATCACATCTTAAAAATTCGGGCAAATCATTCCAAGCTTTAAGCATCATAACAATATTCCTTTTAAGCTGTCACATACATATAAAACATCATTTTCCGACATCATGGTATGCAGTGGTAAAGTAATCTCATTGCAATACATTGCATACGAATTTGGGAAATCTGTAATATCAAAACCAAGCCGCTTATAAGCTGTAAGCAATGGTAAGGGCTTATAATGTACATTGGTTACTATACCGTTTTCTGCCATCTTTTTTATTATTTCACCACGCTTGCTACTGTTAAATCCCAAAAGTCTTGCCATATAAAGATGTCCGCTTGAAGTGAAATTTTCTCCGCTATGTGCCATAAGCTTTAGCGGCATTGTTTGCAAGGCTTCATTATATATACTTATCAACTTATGTCGTTTTTGTAAAAGCTGTGGGTAACGCTGCAATTGTACCAATCCAATACTTGCCGCAATATCGGTCATATTATATTTATATCCGGTGGTTATCACATCATATTCCCATGCTGCTTGTTTTGTTTTTGCCAAGGCATCTTTATCTTGACCATGCAAGCTAAGTAACATAAACGCCTTATATATAGCTTCATTGTTCCAGCCCATATGATTTTTCCAAGTAACTGCTCCACCCTCACCTGTTGTAAGATTTTTTACCGCATGAAAAGAAAAACAACTGAAATCTGCAAGCTGTCCACTGTTTTTATCACCTTTTACGGCACCCAAGCTATGTGCGGCATCAGCTATTATGGCAATTCTCCCAATTGCTGACAGCCATTCATTGCTACTGTGAAATTTGTCTTTGTGTTGCTGTGCTATCTCCACCAAGCTGTTGTAATCACAAATTACACCACCTATATCCACCCCTATTATTGCTTTGGTTCGTGAAGTAATACACCCATGCAATGCAGAATAATCTATTTCAAAGCTATTCTTCGCCGTATCACATAACACAAGCTTTGCACCTGTATGAACTATCACTGCCGCTGTTGCAGTATAGGTATACGCTGTGGTTATAACCTCATCACCCACGCCAATCTCTAAAAGCCGTAAAATCAGTTCCAAACCTGCTGTCGCTGAATTAAAACACACTGCTTTTTCATTGCCGATACTCTCAGCCAATGCTTTTTCAAATGCTTTGGTTTTATTTCCTGTAGTCAACCACCCCGAACGCATTGTATCAGCTACCGCTGTAATCTCTGCTTCAGTTATATCCGGCGGTGAAAATTCTATTTTTCTTTGCACTTAAATCACCTCTGACATAGTCTGCCTGAAAATCAGTGCTTTTAAACAATCCTATTTTTATCTCTGTAAATACCGGTATTTTCCTTCTTGTTCCGCCATTTGCAGCGATTGGGCGGCACAAACAAGGACCGCCTCCCCGTGGGGAGGCGGTCCTTGAGGCGGCGAAGCCGCCTGCGGCACGAAGTGCCGCTTTGTGCCGCCCAATC
>JAVVRS010000163.1:0-3944 GCA_036654595.1 Oscillospiraceae bacterium
TTTAGCCGTTGCTATAATTTCAGCTCTATCTGAAACAATCATCTTTGCTTGCTTTATTTCACCCGGTAAATTCAAACGGATATCATCAATATAGCTTCTGAATTGTTCTACATTTACTAAGCTTTTTCCCCGTGAAAGAGGAAAGTCCCAAGCTTCTTCAAGCATGTCATCAATAGCATCTAAAAGTTGATCTATATTCAAAGTTTATTTCCCCCTTGTTCTTTCTTTTAATTCCTTAACTACTTCATCATGTATAACTGCAGGGACAAAATCAGATACATCTCCTCCAAAATAAATAAGCTGTCTTACTAAACTTGAACTTAAATATAAATTTTCAATACAGGTTGTAAGAAACATAGTTTCAATATGTGGAGCTAATTTTTTGTTTGTAAGTGCCATTTGAAACTCATATTCAAAGTCTGACATAGCACGCAAACCTTTTACAATGGAGCAAGCACCTATCTGTTCAACATAATCCACCAACAAGCCATCATAAGAATCGGCAGTTACATTGGGAATATTACCGGTAGCTTTTTTTATAAATTCAATTCTTTCATCAGCAGTAAATACCGGTTTTTTATTGGGATTTACCACCACCAATACCACAACTTTATCGAACAGCTTACCGGCTCTTGAAATAATGTCAAGATGTCCTACAGTAATAGGGTCAAAACTTCCGGGTATAACTGCTGTTTTCATATCAAAAGTCCCATCCTTTAATTTATTACTCAACATCACGATACACTGTAAGTTTTACTTTTCCATAGAAATATTCTTTATATACTTTAAATCTGTCATTGCCCTCCGGTAAAGCTTCATTGCGTTGTGTTTCACAAACTACCACACCTTTGGGTTCCATTAATTCCAATACTTCAGGCAACACCTTATCAATTATATTTTTACCATATGGTGGGTCAAGTAATACAATATCAAACTTACAGGTACAGCCTTTTAAAAATGCCGGTGCATCTGTAAAAGAAACACTGCTTTGAGCTGTAAAATCTGTTCTTTGCAAATTTTCTTTTATAAAAGCAATTGCCTGCTTATTTGCATCAATAAATGTAGCGTGTTTAGCCCCTCGACTTAATGCTTCAATTCCCAATTGACCTGAGCCTGCAAACAAATCCAATACTTTACTGTTAGGTATATCATTTTGCAGTATGTTGAAAATGGCTTCCTTTGTCATATCAGTAGTCGGTCTGACTTCTGTTCCGGCAGGTGCAACAAGTTTTCTGCCTCTGGCAATTCCTGTAACTACACGCATTAGTATCCTCCGTTTTCAGCCATTATTTGTATGGCGAACAATTTTCAATCATCTTACTTAAATATTATCCTTTTTTTATTGTGTAATGTCAACCCTTATATATAATTGCAATCGAAATATTTTGTTAATTATTTTCTTTCTTTAAAAACTCATGCAAAGCTTCCGCTGATTTTCTATTCATACCCTCTGCTTCACAAAGTTCATCTACAGTGGCTGCTTTAATTGCTTTAAATGTCTTAAAATGTTTGTATAAGCCCTCTACTCTTTTAGGTCCTATTCCATCTACCTGCTCTAAAAGTGTAGCAAAGCTTGTTTTGCTGTGCTTTGACCTTGAATAATTTATTGAAAATCTGTGTACTTCGTCCTGTATCTGTGATACCAGACGCATTGCACCGGAATTTGGCGGCAAACTTATCTCTCCACCTGTCGCAGATATTGCTCTTGTTCTATGTTTATCATCTTTAACCATACCAAACACAGGTATATTATATCCCATGGCAGCTATTACAGGTTGAATTGTAGATACATGACCCTTACCGCCATCAAGTAAAATCAAATCAGGAAGTCTGCCAAAGCCTACCTTTTCTTGCTTGTGCTGCTCATAGCGTTCCAGACGGCGTGTGATGGCTTCTTTCATTGAGCTGTAGTCATCAGGCTTACCAACTACAGATGTGATTGAAAACTTGCGATAGGCGGCTTTAAGCGGTCTACCATTGTCAAAGACTATCATACCCGCCACAATAGTTTCACTTCCGATGTTGGAAATATCATAAGCTTCAATATACTGAGGTGGTTTTGTTAATGCTAAAAGCTTTGCAAGTTCATCTAATGCCGCAACCTCTTTACCTGTTCTTGAAATACGTTCTGCTAAATGTTGACTGCAATTAGCGGTTGCCATCTGTATCAAAGCTGCTTGTTCACCCTTTTGCGGCATTACAATTGTTACCTTGGAATGTCGTTTTACCGCAAGATATTCTTCTATTAATGCCATATCTTCCAATTGTCCGTCAATAACAATCTGTTTTGGTATTTCACGTCCTTCTGAATAATACCTCACTATAAATTCCTGACGTGCCAAATCTAAACTGTCCACTTGACCTAACAGGTAAAAATCTTTATCATGCAGTCTGTTATTTCTGAATTTAAGCACAACAGCACAACAATTATCTGCTGATTTTGCTAAAGCGATAACGTCTTGCTCCGAATTTTTTATAAAAATAACATTTTGTCGGTCATTAAGCTTTTCAATAGCTCTTATTCTATCTCTGCACTGTGCTGCCTTTTCAAATTCCATCTTCTCTGAGTATTGCTCCATCTGGGTATGAAGATATCCAATAAACTCCTTGCCGCCGCCTTTTATAAATCGTGTGGCTTGCTCTATAGTTTCATTGTAGCTTTCTTCACTGATTTTTCCTGTACATGGAGCCATACACTGTTTAATATGATAATTTAAACAAGGACGTCCTTTTCCAAATTCCTGTGGGAATTTTCTGTTGCAGGTTGGCAGCATAAACACCTTGTTAGCTTCCTCTACGGTGGATTTTGCCACATAAGATGAAGTATATGGTCCGAGATATATTCCGCCGTCATCTTGTTTTTGCATTTCTGCCGTAATTCTACTCCATTGTTTAGGGAAAATTTTGATATAACTGTAGCCTTTATCGTCCTTTAACAGGATATTATACTTAGGTGCGTGTTGTTTAATTAAACTACATTCAAGCACTAATGCTTCAAATTCACTTGATGTAACTATATAATCAAAATCATCTACCATTATAACCATTTTGTATACTTTAGGTTCATGCTTTTCAATGCTTCTAAAATAACTGCTTACTCTGTTTTTTAACGATTTAGCTTTACCTATATATATAATTTTTCTTTGTTTATCTTTCATCAGATAAACACCGGGTTCAAGCGGTAATGTTTTTGTTTTTTGTCGGAGATATTCTAATTTGTCCTCCATAATATCTATATCCCCTTCACTTAAAATAAAAAATTAAAAACGTCGCCCAACTATTATGTAGGCGACGTTTAAACGCAATTTAAAATTAGGGCGTTTTTGAAAGCCCCTATCAGCCTGTAAAGCCCGATTCAACAATATCAACCAAACCCTGTACCGCTTCTTCCTCATCAACACCATCGGAAATTATTCTAATAACAGCACCGCCTACAATCCCTAAGGAAAGAACTCCCAGCAAGCTTTTTGCATTAGCTCTACGTTCGTCTTTTTCAACCCATATTGAGGCTTTAAATTCATTTGCTTTCTGAATAAAAAATGTCGCCGGACGTGCATGTAAACCAACTTGATTCTGAACCACCACTTCTTTTACGAACATAAACCATTCTCCCCCAAATAATTTTTTTAGTGTAACAACATATATGATCGATTCGGCGGCAAACGCTACCACCGAATAAATAAAATCATAATATAAATATGTACCATAACATACTAAGTGATATTATCCCCTTGTGCGTAAGTACTAAAGCCGTTAGGCTTGTGGACTTTTTGTCCACATGGCTAAGGTTATTATAACACAATTACATTGGCGTAAGCCTATGCGGCAAAGCCGCAGGCACATTGTGCCTAATTGTGTTTCAATGTTCTTAGCCTTGTGCGTAAGCACCAAAGCCGTTAGGCTTGTGGACTTTTTGTCCACATGGCTAAGGTTATTATAACACA
>JAVVRS010000164.1:0-3941 GCA_036654595.1 Oscillospiraceae bacterium
CTGTTCTGCATTGTCAGCGACACCTATACCATTCAAACTGCACTGGGTGAAAATGGCAAACACCCATATCTGAACATCAACGCCGCCGGACAGGGCGAGTTGCGTAGCGGTACACCCCGGAAATTTAAAATCACCTATCTGCAAACCGATTGGTCGGGTCGCTGCTATACCATTCAGACCATGGACGGCAAATATCTGGCGTTGGACGGCATGGCAGTCAATGGTAGCCCACTCATCACACGGAGTGAACCTTACCGCTGGTATATCTCCAATGGAAGTATGGCATATATTGGCAGTACAGAAAACAGTGCTCAACGCCTCAATGCCTGTGGGCAGCAAAAGACGGACGGCACTCCTATCATCTCATGGGACCTCACCAGCACCTACAACACCGGAAACCAGAACTACAGATTTATTTTTGAATTTGCAAAATAGAAGATAGGTGGACGGTTCTTTTGACTTGACACAACATAGCCCGTTGCTGCAATAACTGTTTTGGAAAACAAAAGACGAGATAAGCTTAAAAATGAACAGCAACTGTCAGCAAAAAAAATATCATAGCTTGCATGATTGCTATTATAATGGATTACCGTTTGTATTTAATGAATACATAATTAAAACCTAATACGAAAGCATAACGTAATATTAGAGCCTGTCAATTGAATTTGACAGGCTCTTTTTATACCCCAAAACAGAATAAATAAATTTGCTCTAGGCAGAGTAGTTGGGGCACAAAGATAGAAATGGGTTTGGTTCTACAGGGGTAAAGTAAGTCATATATAACTATAAAGGAGGTGCTTGTATATCAAATAGAGGTTCTCAAATCAAGAGTATAATAATACATAAGCCGGATAATTTTTCCGAAGTAATGGGTGAATTTTTTGTTGGTATAGAAAAAATATATTTGAAAAATTCACAACTTACGTTAGAAGAACAAATAAAGGATATAGAAAAATTTATTGATGCTTTTTCATAATAGAGTTTAAAATATCTTAAAAACGCAAGGCGTAATAGATGTCGTTAGAGCAGTTCAATTTTGATAGTTGGATTGCTCTTTTTATCTTTACAATCAAAAGATATTTGCCTTAATAAAGCCACAGATAACAGTTATATAAACATTTTCGGATATTCTCTAGCCCCAAAATAATCACTGTAAAATAAATATTAATTGTTTTCCGTTTATAACCTATAGCAGACCCAATTGACACAGATAAAGATGGCAACAGTCTGACACTAATGGATTTAATGGCAGACGAAACCAGCATAATTGACAGCATTGATTTAAAAATCAAGGCAGAAACGCTTTATAAATTCATTAAAGAACACCTTGACCTGCGTGAACAGCAAATTTTAATGATGCGTTATGGACTTTTCTCTACAATTCCTTTAACTCAGCGTGAAGTTGCAAATGAACTTAATATTTCACGTTCATACGTTAGCCGTCTGGAAAAGAAAGCATTGGAAAAACTGCGGGTGGAATTTGACAAGACAAATCAATAAAAAAGCTACCAGACTACCGGGGAAAATCATTCGGAATTATGTTTAAATTACTTGAATAATAAATTATTAAAACTGCCATTCAATTAAGACTGGCAGTTTTTCTTATAATATAAAGTAATTCGTTATTTTATAGCGTACTAAATTCTACAATATTCTGCAAATTAAATTAATATTCATAAATAATCTCTTTCCCTGTATAGAAAAAAGGTGTATAATATTTAAGTTAATGACAGGAACTGTGCTATCTATTTATTTTTAATACTTGGCAGGTATTTGTCATATGATTTTACAAACAATCATTTAATAAATTATTTCCGGGAGGTAAGATATTGCGTCACAGTAAAAGAAGTATGCGTCTGTCAACACGAAGGAACAATAAATATGCACCACTGATGATAACATTAGCTATTTGTGTTGTTGCCGCTTTGATAATCACAATCATTTGGACTAAGGCTGAAGACCACATTAACGAACCCAAAGAAAATGTCACAGAACAGGAACAGCCACCACAGGAAGTTTTACCGAAAAGAGAAGAACCTAAGCAGGAAGATGAAGCTGTAAAAGAAGACAAACCTCAAGAAAAACCTACAACTACAGACAAAACCTATAAAGAATTTGATGGGGTATCAGTACCGGAAGCCCCAGCTGTAGATAACACATATTTTGATGATGCAGTTTTCATTGGGGATTCTGTAACAGATGGAATTAAAGCATATGGTTTAATGAAAAATGCAACAGTTTTAGCCAATAAAGGTCTAAATCCAAGCACTATGCTGACCGATGCCAAGATTAAAACCGAAGATGGATATGTAACTGTTTTGACGGCACTGGCACAGATACAACCGCCTCCCAAGAAAATATATATATTACAGGGCGGAAATGGTATAGCATGGATGAGTAAGGAAAAAATAGTTGAGCTTTATGGTAACCTGATTGATGAAGTTCAAAAAACTTGTCCGGACAGTACAATATATCTGCAATCAATACTGCCTGTAACTCCAAGCTATAGTAATGCTGCCAATGATATCAGCAATGGAAAAATTGATGAATACAACATAGAAATAGCAAAACTTGCACAGCAAAAAAAGGTATACTATGTAAATATAGCGGCGGCATTAAAAGATGGCACAGGTGCTTTGCCGGAAGAAGCAAGCCCTACTGATGGTATGCACTTTGGACCTACTTATTATAATAAATGGTTTGACTACTTAAAAAACCACACTGTTTCAGAATAATATTGTTTCGCTGTAAGCGGAGAAAGATGTGATTAACATGAATATACTTAAAAAAGTAATCAGTAGCATTATTTGTACCGGCATTATTCTTGCAGGATTTGCAGGCTGTGGCGGAGAAAAGAAAACAACAGATATAGACCTGTTGACATTATCATCTAAGCTGCAAAGTGAACTTACCTTTAAAGATACACTCAATCAGCTTGATAATGATATGATAGCAACTTATTATCCAAAGGTTGATGTTGCAAAGCTTAATGAGAGTGTTGTATTTATAAGCGGTACAGGTTCAACAGCAGAAGAAATAGCATTGTTTGAAGTTAAAAATACAGCAGATGCTGAAACAGTAAAAAATGCAGTACAGGAAAGAATTACAGACCAAACCATATCATTTGAGGATTATAATGCTAATGAAATGGTTAAAATAAACAATGCAGTAGTTAAGACTTCGGGTAATTATGTATTTTTAGTAATGTGCGATGATTATGACAGTGCAGGGAAAATTTTAAGCGAACAAATAAAGTAAGGTACAGGTGATATAATGCTTGCGGAATGTTGGACAATTGTTGCAATAATTTCAATGATGTCGTTTATGTTTATGTGTACAAAAAAACGTGAAATGGCAATTGCATTGTTACCTCTTTTACTTGTACCGCTGTTGCATATTTCGGCAGGTCCCGTAGTTCGTATATTAATCAGAAGTATACAGTTTCCTTATTATTTTTTAGTATTGGCATTGGATATTATTGGGCTTGTCGTATCTTCTATTGCGATAGGTGTTTTAGCAGGCTGTATCAAGCATAAGGCTCTCAAAAATTTCTACATTGTAACTTGCGGTGGATTTTCATTAATTCTCGACTTAATTTTACTCTATAACACCGTAGGTAAATATTTATCATAAAATACATTTGAAATGCCTGTTAATTATGACGGGCATTTTTCTTTATATAAATAAAAGGAGGTCATTATGAATAATCCATTTCCATATTCAGACAGTAATAAACGCTATCACACTTTTGACTATCACCTTAAACAAACATTTGGTACTAAAGTTTTTAAAGTATCGCTAAATGCCGGCTTTGGTTGCCCAAATCGTGACGGTACAAAGGGGTATGGTGGCTGTACGTTTTGTTCGGGAACAGGCAGCGGAGATTTTGCGGGAAATCCAGATGTAAGCTTAAAAGAGCAATTTGATACTGTTTCTAAATC
>JAVVRS010000165.1:0-1664 GCA_036654595.1 Oscillospiraceae bacterium
TAAAAATCACCGACAATTCCCCTGACAACACAACATTAAACATTAACAATGGTATAATAACCATTACCGCAGGGGACAAAATTTTTGTAGATAAAGGTTATTTCTATAAAGATGAAACTGACCAATTGCAGCAGAAATACATAACCTATCTTTATACCGACAGAGAAATCTATAAACCTACCGATACCGTAAAGGTTTGGGGCGTTATAAAACCAAGATTTGACAATATAAAGCTTCCGAATGATTTAACCCTTTCCCTTGCCGACGGAAGTGTCTCTGTGCCAATTTCGCCTGCTCCAGATGGAACTTTTACAGCATCACTTTCCTATAAAGATATTGCGGCAAACTATTCACAGACACGTACACTGAAAAGCGGTGAAGTTAACTTATATATGAAAAGCATCAGGATTGAGGATTACAGCAAACCTGTTTATCTTGCCGAAACCTCAAGCAATAAGCCTGTTTACCTGTTAAATGTTGATAACAAACCGCAAATAACCTTAAATGTTTCTACCTATGACGGTACACCCGCCGCAGGTTTTAAATCAGACTTTATATCTTTCGGAAACATTTATACGTCAAAGCAGGAATTTACCGCTGACGCAAGCGGTAAAATCACAACAGGTATTTCCATTACAGACGACCAAGATACCTGGATACCGCAAAATTATAGTTTTTACTTTGAAAATGCTGACCCACAAGGTGAAAATCTCTATTCTTATGGTTCAATTTATGCCATACACCGCAATGTTGCACTTGATGCCGAAGCTAAAAGTGTAGGCGGTAAAACTACCGTTGATGTAACAACAAACAAAATTGCACTTGATAAAATTAAGACCTCTGATGACTTATTCCCTCTTTCCAACATAAAAGGTGAAGCCATACGCCGTGAGGGTGCAGCATATCTGCATAAGGTCTACTACGAAAAAAAATCCGATGGAACTTATTATGATTATATTACACGCACACATAAGGATTTATATCAATATACCCAACGTGACGAATTGATTGAAACCCGTCCGTTTGTCACCGAAAACGGTAAATGCAGTATCACAAATCTTCCTCAATCCGACAATGAAGCTTGCTATTATCTGGAGCTGTCTACCAAAGATACCGGCGGAAGAACTGTCATTCAAAAGGTATATCTCGGATTTTTAGAGCCGTATTATTCTCGCTGGGAGGACGGCACTCATTCATATGATTTCACGAAAATATCAACAAACACCCAAAGTAATCTTGATGATTTAAAAAATATGAACTCTATGTATCTTTATCCTCACAGTATGTCATCATTTAAACAAGATGAAAATGTAAGCTTACTATTGCAAGATAAGGGTCAACCTGTAGAAAAATTCAGCGGACGAATGTTGTACACGGTGGTTCAAGATAAAATATCTAATATCAATGTCATTGACAAGGCTGGTTTTACCCTTCCGTTTAATCAAAGCTTAGTACCAAACTATATTGTTACGGGTGCATATTTTGACGGCAGGCATATCTACTCCATCACTGACACCTACATGAATTATGACCCCGAAGCACAGGCACTCAACATTGCACTTGTCCCCGACAAGCAAAGCTATAAGCCTGCTGACACAGCTACTGTAACCGCAACGGTTACAGTAGCCTCAAACGGCAAGCCTGCCGCTAATGCGGCGGTGCTT
>JAVVRS010000165.1:1674-3845 GCA_036654595.1 Oscillospiraceae bacterium
CTGAATATTTCACTTACATCTGATAAGCAAATCTATTCACCTGCATCTTCTGCAACGATAACCGCAACGGTTACAAATGCCGCTGACAATAAGCCTGTCGGCAATACCAATCTGCTTTTAAGCGTTGTTGATGAAGCTGTCTTTGCACTTGAACCGCAAAATCCCGAATTTCTTGCAAACATTTACCGAGCTGTCTATCACCCTATAATAAACAAACACACCTCATTTGTACAAACTCCTTTCGGTGATTCGGGCGGAATGGGCGGCGGTGGCGACGGAAATGCCACAATGAGAAAGTATTTTCCGGACAGTGCTCAGTTTATTACCGCAAGAACCGACAGCAACGGTAAAGCAAGCTTTAAATTTACACTGCCTGACAATATTACAAGCTGGCGAACAACTGCTTTAGCTTTAACTCAAAATAATTTTGCAGGCGACGCAAAGGTAAATCTGTCCGCAACAAAAGCATACTTTGTTAATCCTATTTTAAGTGAAGTAATGTTAAGCGGAGATACCTTTGCCATCGGGCTGAGGTCTTCCGGTAATGCAATTGATGAGGACAGCATTTCGCAATACACTGCTGTTGTGGAAAGCAGCAACGGATTTAAGAAAACTTTGAGCTCCTCTGCCCCTGCATTGGAATACACAACCCTTACACTTGACGGATTAACCACAGGCGACTACACTGTCACTATAACCGCAAAATGCAATAAGTTGACTGATGTTATGCGACTACCGTTTAAAGTCACCGACAGTGCCATTCAGGTGTCACAGATGAAGAACTTTAACTTGAATGAACAGCCAAAACTAAATGCTGTAAGTTATCCCGTAAGCCTTTCGGTATATAATAAAACTTATGAACTGCAAAGCCAAATCATAAATAATATTGTTTCCTCCGATTACGGCAACAGAATTGATGCGATACTGGCAAAAAGATACATTGCCAAAATGTATGAGCAACAGGGTGTAGAATGGTATGGTGCTGAGATAGATAACCATACACCATTAATATATGATTTATTGCCTGTAGTTCCTCAAGGCGGCAGAAACACTGAGCTTACTGCAAATGCTTTGCTTGCGGTCAAAAGCTTAATGAATCCAATTAATGAAAGCTATCTGAATTTTGCAAGCTATGATGGCGGATTTGAGGGACGTAAATCTGCATTGTATCTCTGTGAAGCCACACAGAACCCTAAAATTGCCACAGAAATTTCCCGCAAGCTTAACACGGATACAACCCTTGATTATACCGATAAGCTTATACTTTCCACTGCACTTGCCGTCTGCGGCGAAACAAAACAGGCACAAGCTCAATATGATAAGCTTGTACTTCCAAATACTGCCACCCTTACCGGTATCTCCGGTGAAAAAGCAATGTATATCAATATAAAGGATACCTCCGGACAATATCATTCCAATACGGCGGCTGCTTCGGTGTTTGCTTCGGTACTGCAAACTGATGAAGCTGATGACTTTGTACGCTATCTGATTGAGAAAAAATCTGCCACCGACCCATTTATTATGGAACAACTTGTTTATCTCACACATTGTGTTGATAAACAACCAAGTAAGGCAAGTTTTAGCTATGTATTGGACGGAAAAACAATTACCAAACAACTTAAAGGTTCCGAAATTTGTTGTCTGAGCTTTAGCAAACAACAACTTGAAAAAGCAAATCTTAAAACTATCTCCGGTAATGTTTATGCAAATGCTTACTACTATGGCACACCGCCATCAACCAATACTGCCAAGTTAATTGGACTAACAAAATCAATTCAACCTATTGAGGGTTCTTTTGAAACAGGTAAGCTGGTTAAAGTCACACTCACTCCCGATATTTCAAAGCTTGATACCGATATCGGTAATTTCTATATGACATTAGATGATTACATTCCTACAGGTATGCGTTTTGAAAAGATGGCTGACGACAACCACGGTTATGGCTGGTACATGAGCAGTCGTCAAAAACAGCGTGTTCGATTTGAAGTCTATGGTGCAGCTGCTGAGGGTGGCATAAGCCCTATTGAATACTACGCCAGACTTACCACCCCAGGCACATATGTCGTCGAAAGCGGCTATATTACAAGCTCTGTCGGCGATACTTGGGGAAGCTCTCCACGCTCGGAAATTACAATAAAACCTATTCGTATATCTCACCACAACAAATAGCT
>JAVVRS010000166.1:0-3841 GCA_036654595.1 Oscillospiraceae bacterium
GCGGCGACCTGTTGGTCGCCGCCTGCGGCACCGCAGTGCCGCATTGTGCCGCCCCATAGTGCAAAGCTTTTTAAAAACAGCAAAGCTTAAAGACAAATAATTGTTAAAATTGAAAACTAAAAAAAGAGGTCGTGCCTAATTACACGACCTCTTTTTCCTTGGGGGAAAAACATTTAATTTATTTTAGTTCATGGGCTGCAACACGTCCGGCAACACGACCATAATGCAAACCAAAACCATTCCCGGTACCACAACAAGGATATTCTCTGTTATAGAAACCTGTGAAAGCAACTTCACCTGCTGCAAATAGACCTTTAATAGGCATATTCAAGTCATTACGAACACGAGCTTCCATATCAATATCAAGACCACCATATGTAACAGTAACAATTGGGCCCATTTGCAAAGCAAAGTATAGAGGTCCATTCAATGGATACATAAATTCCAGTGGTTTGTGGAAATCTTTATCTTCACCTTGTGCAGCGAGTTGATTGTAACGAGCAACTGTTTTTTCAAATTCAGCTGGGTCAACGCCCATTAGTTTAGCAAGTTCTTCAACGGATTCAGCTTTTGGAATACTATCTAAAGTCATAGCATATTGAACAGTTGGGTGAGGGTCATTAGGACAAGCAATATACCAAGCGATTTCGCTCTTTGCTTTACTAAGAGCATCGCCTACATGGTACATATAGGTATATTCATTAGCAACACGTTTACCTGTTTTAGAAACAATCAGTCCGGCTTCTTCATTGATACCGCAGCCGCTTGCAAAGTTACAATAAACGGTTTGTAGAGAAGGAGCGTCATAATTTTTAGCACCGGCACCGATTCCGAGTAAAATACCATCGCCCATATTGCCATTAGGAACACCGGTAGTATAGCCGGCATTTTCGGGATAACGAGCACACATTGCTTTATTTTGAGCATAACCGCCGGTAGTAATAGCAACAGCTTGAGCTTTAACTGTAAGAACAGAACCATCACTTCTGTCAGCAACAACACCAACAACAGTACCATCAGCATCTGTCAGCAATTTTTTAGCAGTTGTATTATAGCTAAATTTGCCGCCGATTTTTTCAAATCTATGGGTCATAGGGGTACTGATTTCGCCACCTTGACCTTCAGTCATGCCGCCGCCGCCCATAGAGTTATGTATACGCCAAGGAACAATACTTTTATGAATAGCTTCAACGTCTTGAACAGGGTGACCCATTTCTTCCAACCAAAGCAGATTGTCATAAGCATTATCGCAGAAATATTTAAGTTTTTCAACTTCCAGAGCATCGCCGCCAATTGATTGCAGATATTGGAGCATCATTTCAGGAGTATCATAGATACCTTGTTTTCTTTGCCATTTAGTACCTGCACCGATAAGTTTACCACCTGATCTTGCAGTTGAGCCGCCTGTTATACCTTGTTTTTCGAGCAAGAGTACATTTTTTGCACCATTTTCGATAGCAGAAATACCGGTAGCAAGACCGGCGATACCGCCGCCGATAACGACTATATCAACAGTAATAGTTTCGTCAGATTTTTTTGGAGGAGCGTTAAAATGAGCTTTTTTAAGAGCATCAACATTACCGCCGGCTTGTTTACAACAATCAGCAACAGCTTCGAGAATACCTAAAGATGTGGCTTCGGCACCAACAACCGAAGGTATAGCGAGTGATTGATTATCGACAATAAGTTTAGGGAAAGTATCAATAGGGGCAGTGTTCAAATCCCAACCGATACCACGAATTTCTTTATGTTTAGTTATTGCCACCGATTTGATAGCATCATCTGTAAATTTCACTCTACAAACGATAGGACCGATTTTACCATTACCTGTTCCTTCATAAGTACCTGCTTTAAATTTTCCCATAATAAATTCCTCCTTAAATATTTTCAGAATTATAAATTGTGGATATATTTTAACCTAAAAGGTTAATGACAGTATAAATATTTATTGGTAGGGGACTATCTGTAAAAATTGAATTGCCGGATTAAAGATAATAGAAAAAGCTTTAGATGTTCGCCTTATGTTTCACATATTACTACTATAGTTGATATAAAGTCAATACACATTTTTTGTGCAAAATCACATTAAAAAACCTTAATATATGTGTATTTAGCAATTTAGTTTCTAATCTCTGTATAAGATGATAATTATATGAAAGAGATATTAGGCATATTGCCGACATTGCCAAAAAACTAACACAAAGATTGTTAATATTTGCACATAAAATGTCATTATAAATTTAAAAGAAGCCATATATTACCAAGCTATAAATTTGCAATGATATTACAAGACAGATAAAAAGCCTATAACCCCCATGATATATGAGGAATTATAGGCTTGAAGCATTATTTTTTTAAATTAATTATAAATTTATTTTATTGTATTACTAATTTCTATAACAGTTGATTATTTGTAATCGTCATCATCTTGTTCATCAAAGCCCAAATAGTGAGCAATTTTTTTAGCGGCAGGACGAAACAATAAGAAAGCACCTGCAAAAGCGGTAGCAACAAAAGCGAGCAAATGTGCATGACTTGCAGTTTGAGAGAAACGAATAATATCAGCATCGAAACCAAACCAAATGACTGATTTATTAAGTAAGATTGTTGAAGCAAGTAAAAAGAGAGTACCAATTGCCATCGTACAAAGAAAAGGATATTTTCTTCCGAAAATCAGTATAGCAATAGAGATACAAATGCTGAGAATATAACTCATAATGTTAAAACTCCTTTTAGATGGGATAGTAAAACTTCAATAAGTTTTACTATATTTTATTTAAATGTCGGTGCAAGGTTTTGCATACGCAAATGCACCATGACAGATTATACCATATTTCAGAAATTATATCAAGCAATCAGAGATAGGAATGGCGGCTTTAAAGTAGCCCTTTGCTAAATTTCAAGCCGCAAAAAAGCCTGCCGAGTGTCTTCGGCAGGCTTTCAATTAATCTTTTAGCAGGTAGTGTTGCCGTTAATTTGACAGTCAACAGTGTTTAACTTTTGCATAAGAATTGCTTCCAATAGTGAGATGCTGTTGGTCATGTCGGTTACACTCTTGTTTAGACAAAGCAGCATTTCCGGAGTTACATTGGGAATTGCAACAAAGCGTTGAATTTTTGCACCTTCAGCATTGGCAATAGCTCCGAGAGCAGCTTCCTGTAGTGCAACAGATTCAATTAAGTCGTTGATTTGTTGCCTGTAGTTGTTGGTGAATACCAAAGTGAGAGCAGCATTGCTTGCACTTGTTGCGGTTACACCATTCGGGTCGTTGGGGTTAACGGTGTAAGCATAGGTCGAGGTTGCCACATTTGCAATTGGGTTTGGAGAAGGAATTGCAGTTACCTTTACTTGGAAAGAGATGGTAACTGTTTGACCTGCCGGGATAGGGTTGGTGAGAACAATTGAGCTTGCAGGGCCGCCCGAATAAGGAACACTTACCACGAGTGAGCCGGGCATAAGCACAGTACCGGTTGGAATTGGGTCGGTGATAACCACATTGTCCGCCGGCACATTGCCTGTGTTGGTTACAACAATATTGTAGGTTATTACGTCACCGATATAAGCGATATTTTTATCTGCGGTTTTTTTAATGTTCAAGTTTGCAGTTGATACAGGAGTGTTAACTGTGTTGCTGGGGCCTGTTGCAGTTACACCGTTAGGATTTGCAGGGTCAACAGTGTAAGCATAATTTACAGCAGCAGTGTTTGGAATAGGGTTTACAGGCGGAGCACTGTTGCCGACCTTGACTTTAAAGGTGATAGTTACCGTACCGCCGGCAGGGATAGGCGTTGTCAAAGTAATTGCAGAGGTTGGGTCGCCGGTAAAAGGAGCACTTGCAGTA